>JADMKR010000113.1 GCA_015478765.1 Flavobacterium sp. | reverse complement strand
AAGACCTCGTTTCACTCGGTCTTTCCAGCCTCACCCCGGGATTACCTCGCTGTCGCTCGGTGATCGTAAAGGGTGAGTCTTACCTTTTCAAGTCTCACCCCGGATTACCTCGCTGACGCTCGGTGATCCTAAGGGGTGAGCCTTACCAAATTTTCTTCCTCCCCTGCTTACGAAAGCGAGCTTTCGACGCAGTGTCGTCAGAAAATTTAGTGGGGAGAGCAGGATTCGAACCTGCGAAGTTCTCACAGCAGATTTACAGTCTGCCCTCGTTGGCCGCTTGAGTATCTCCCCATTTATTAATTTCCAATATTTAAAAGAACAAATTCCAAAAATCGGAACCACTTATGAGCCGATAGAGGGACTCGAACCCACGACCTGCTGATTACAAATCAGCTGCTCTAGCCAACTGAGCTACACCGGCATATACAATAAAAAAGTCCGCTATTTCTAACGGACTGCAAATGTATATCATTTTGTTTTTTAAACAAAACATTTTTTATAAAAAAACTTATTTAAATATAAGCTCTTATTTTTTCTTTTCGCTTGAGTAACAATCGCTCCACCGATTCTGAGCATTGCTCCACGGCTTCTTCAAAAGTCTTACATTGCTTTTTAACTATAAACTCGTCACCCGGCACCAGTATCTTTAATTCGGCCACCTTATTTTCTTTTTCACTCGTCTTTTCAACCTTTAAAAAAACATCCGACGAAACTACTTTATCGTAATATTTGTCGAGTTTATCTACCCTTTCCCGAATGAAAGAGACCAGCTTCCCGTCAACATTGAAATTGACCGCGTGCACATTTACCATCATAGTCGAAATATTTAGAAGTTTAACGTATTCCTCATTTGTTCCGCGGATGCGCCCCGCTGTAAACCTTTTTAAGTTCAGACAGACTGCTGTGTGTATAAACTTGGGTCGATGCAAGGCTCGAATGACCAAGCAGCTCCTTGACCGAATTTAAATCGGCACCGTTATTCAGCAAGTGTGTAGCGAAGGTGTGGCGCAAGATATGCGGACTCTTCTTAATCTTTTCAGAGACGTTACTAAAGTATGTATTTATCAACCGATAAACAAGAGAATCGTTTAATTTAACGCCGCGGTTCGTTACAAACAGGAACTCACCACCCGAAAGACCCAGCCGGTCGCGTTCGGCCGAATACAATTTAATCTGATCTGAAATTACTGGCAAAACCGGCAAAATACGCTCTTTGTTTCGCTTCCCTAAAACTTTCAGGCTATTACTGGACAAGTCGACGTCGCGCTTCAATAAATGAATCAGTTCAGTTCGCCTGATTCCGGTCGTGTAAAAAAGATCGATGATCAGTTTGTCACGCATGCCATCAAAACCCTCGGGATATGTAATGAGCTTCAAAACATCATCAACTTCCTTTTCCGAAAAAGGGATTTGCAGTTTTTTGGGCGTTTTGAGTGCTTTGTGTTTCAGCAGTGGGCTAACCTCAATCTGCTTAATCTTGAGAAGAAATTTATAAAACGATTTCAGGGATGATATCTTCCGGTTGATCGATGAATTACCAATACCAGAGTCGACCAGGGAAACGATCCACGCCCGAACCAATCCATAATCAACCTGTTCCAGCGTATTATCGGGACAATCAGCTACAATGAAACGCTCAAATGACGATATATCTTTTAGGTATGCACCCACCGTATGAGGCGAATAATGCTTCTCCATTTGAAGATAAGCCCGAAAAGCATCTAAATTATTTCGCATAAAAAAACCGTTAGTCCAAAGTTACACTTTAATGACTAACGGTTCTATGATGAAGAAAATTATTTCTAGTTCTCTAAATTGTCTTTCATGTTCTGGATGTAAGCCGCTTTCTGCACTTTCATCCTGTTCTTAACAGAAGGTTTCACGAAAGCCTGACGAGCACGCAACTGGCGAACAGTTCCGGTTTTATCAAATTTTCTCTTGTAGCGCTTTAAAGCCCTGTCAATGTTTTCTCCGTCTTTAATTGGTATAATCAGCATAATATAGACACCTCCTCTCGTTAAGGCTGCAAAAGTAAGCATAATAGTTGAAAGTACAAAGAAAAGTTTTAAAGTTTGGGTATTGGGTATTGGGTGCAGGGTTTAGGGTTTAGGGAATTCACAAATTTCCAAATTTCCAAATTATCCGGGCGTGCCGGCGCATCATATCTTTACTCAAAATCATAATCATGCGCGCCGTCAGGCTGTTCGTTCCAATCTTTTTGTCGTGCCTCAAAAAAGGATTTTCACTGCCATCCTTCACGCGGGTTAGGAGTTAGGAGTTAGGAGTTAGGAGTTAGGGGTTAGGGGTTAGGATCAGCCTACTGCATATAAAAATGAAAAAGGACAAAACAAGCAAAAGCCAGTTTGTCCTAAATATATACATGCGAAATGTAATTGTACTATTTCCTTTTTCCTAACTCCCTATTTCACCGCCGGCTTATAATTTTGCTTGTCAATAATCATTTTTGACAAGATTTCTTTCATGATTTCCGACGTTCCGCCACCAATAGGACCCAAACGGCTGTCTCGCATCAAACGTGCCAACGGATATTCTTCCATATAACCATATCCGCCCAGCATTTGCAAGCAACTGTAAATCGTCTCATCAGCAACCTTGGTCGATTTCAATTTTGCCATACTGGCTTCCTTAACCACATATTCGCCTTGGTTAAGTCTCGCCATCGCATCATAATTGAATAATTTGCAGTGCGCGACATCGGTGGCATGTTCGACCATGGTATGTCTCAAAGCCTGGAACTTGTTGATTTTCGACCCAAAAGCCTCACGAGTAGACATATAGTCGATTGTATAATCCAATGCATATTCAGCCCGCGCGTGCGCATTGATTGCCATAATAAGTCGTTCAAATGCGAAATGCTGCATGATATACGGAAAGCCTTTGCCTTCCTCACCCATTAAATTTTCGGCTCCGATCTCAACATTGTCAAATGCAATTTCGGCAGTATCCGATGCTCTCCAACCTAATTTATCCAACTTGGTGGCCGATACTCCTTTGAGATTTGTATCCACTAAAAAAATACTAATTCCTTTGTTCCCGAGCTCCGGACTGGTTTTGGCGGCAACAATATAATAATCGGCGTACATTCCATTTGTAATGAATGTTTTCGATCCGTTTATAATATAGGTATCACCTTTTTTTACGGCCGTCGTTTTCATACCCGCAACATCGCTTCCGCCAAAAGGCTCGGTGATGCATAACGCGCCGATTTTATCGCCCGAAATGCTAGGTGCTAGATAGTCTCTCTTTATCCTCTCATCGCCTTCCGCGTTCAGGTGCGTCATCGCCAAATACGCATGCGCCCACATTGCCGCGGCAAAACCCGACGATTTGATTTTTTGAAGTTCTTCCAGGAAAATAACCGTGTAAAACAAATCTAAATTGAGTCCGCCATAGGCCTCCGGATAGTTAATCCCAAAGAAACCCATATCGCCAAATTTTTTCCAGATGAAACGATCAATTGTCCCGGTTTCCTCCCATTTTTCAATATGCGGCACAACTTCTTTCTGTAAAAAGTCTTTTAAACTCTGTCTGAACGATTCGTGCTCTTCTGAAAAATATGCTAATCTCATGTATAATTCTGTTCAAAATTTTAGAATTCCAAATATAAGGCAATTATGTCGGCTTTTTCTACCGGGAAACCCTTAATTTTCGTTAAATCGGCTGCGTTTTTTATGTCACCATTCATGCTTCGGTACGTTACGATCTGCTTCGCCAAAGCATATCGGAAATAGGGAAACTGCGCAAGTTCTTTGATCGAAGCAGAATTTATTTGAATTTTATTAATATCGGGCAATTTGCTGACAGTAAAGTGCACCATCAGATTCTCAATGACTTCGGGCGATAATCCCCAAACATCTGCCATTTGTTTCATATCAACAAAGCCTCCCAGGGACGACCTCATTTTAAGGATCCGCTCCGAAAGCGCGGGGCCAATCCCGTACACTTTTATCAGATCTTCGGCCGTAGCATTGTTAATGTCGGTTACTACGATTTTTTCAGGGCTCCGATACTGAAATTTGGGCGACGGCTTCCTGTTTGTCACCCAGTCGGGGAACTTAAAAAACGGCGATAGGGTCGCCAACAGTGAATCGGACACCTTGGTCACCTGCTGAAATTCGGCAGCCGAATTCACATACCGATTCTGTTTTCGAAACGCATGCAACCTGTCAATCTCGGCAACCGATAATCCGAGGGTATAACCTTTGAAGTCGGTTATGAAGTTTGGATTAAACGGGTAAATTTGGCGAATTTCCCTGGTGGCCGATTTCATGGAATCGATTTTCGGCTGCAATGCAAGCCAGTTCATCCTCTCGGGAGAGTTTTCAGATGTCGGACGCAAATCGATAAAATGCAGGACTTGCATCAGCAGTAGAATCGAAGTCAGAAGTAGCAATCCCCGCCGTTGCGCTGCGGTGTAGGTGAATAATAATTTCAGGCTTGGACTTTTCATTTTGGCGTGTATTAAATTGAGTGGTTATAAATCGAACACAGAACTCCGCTTGGCCCTGACCAAATCTTTCAGCTTTAACCAAAAAGCGAGCGTAAGATATACGCCAAACCAGAGGCCGGCGGTGACAAAAGAAATATAAATGAAGAAAAGCCGGACATTGGTGGCACGCATTCCCAACCGATCGGCCAATCGCGACGATACGTGAAAGCCATACTTCTCGAAAAAATATTTAAGGCGGATAACTGGTCTCATTATACTGTCGATTTGGGGTTAAATTTACGAAGATTTAGCCAGCATTGCGGTCGACTTCAGCGTTTCTATTCCAATGGCACACTGCAAACAAAGACCCTTATCGCAATACTGCTTTTTAAGTTGCAGCAGTGCCTGTGAATCTGCCGCATTTCGGGCTGTCAAACCGCAGCGTGCAAATCGCTCGACAATCACATTTTGCTCTGCAGCTACTGTAGCAATCATATTGATGGCCACTTCATCCATCTCACCGCGACTTTTGGAATAGGCGAAACGCAGTGGCAAAACAGTGTTAACAAACAGCAGATCAATGAACTTGCGAGAGAGGTTTTTCTTCTTCGGCGGACTCAAACGATCGAACTGATAATGCGTTTCCCAATACTCACCGGTACCGATCTGGAACAATTTATATAAATCGGACATTGATTGAACATCGATGATCTCGCTGAAAAGATTCTTATGCGAATGGTAAAGATTGGCCAGTTGGGAAAGCCTGATCGTGGGAAAGTTATCGGGACGATGCTTAAAAAATTCGACCGGAAAATCTATAGAATCATTCAAATTGTATTTTTTGACAAAATAAGAAAACTCCTGTTGTAATATTTGCCCATAACTATCCTCGATCGGAGTGTTGAGTAATCCCGAAGTTCCAAATAACAGTGCTTCGATACTGGTGGCTGACGCTGCCTCTCGGCGAACAATTGGGTAAGAAACGGTATGAGCGGCATTAAAAAAAGCTTCGCCATTGGCATTAAGTCCGAAATTTCGCGCCAACAAATAAAAAAGTACAGCTTCCCAATCCCGGCCGGTTTCATCTGCAAGTTCAAAGATGGGCAATGATTTAGATTCGAGCCGCTCGTAGAAAAGCCTCTCAAGCCAATTCGCCTTTATGAACAAATCGACGTCCGGCAATTGATTTTCACAGTATAGCCACGATTTTCGTATGCAAAGCTGCTCATATCTTTCGACAAGAGCGGCGTCTACATAAGTATTTAACTCCAGTACGGGAATCGGGCTATTGTTGCTTCTGACAACATCGGTATCATGATCCCATACAATATGCAGGATCACATTGTCGTAAGCCGGGTCAAGGTGATGATTGTGCAGGTACCAGTCGGATGACTTTATATGTATTTCGACATTTCCGGCCCATTTCTGGCCATTGAGAAGAATTTGCGCGTTGAAGAAATCGGGACCCGACCGTTGCAGGTAATCTCCTATGGCAACAATCACTAACTCTTCACCAGCCGTTGTTTTTAGATTGGTAAGCGGAAATTTTTTAAACCTCCACAGGTAATGCAGGAAATCTTCTTTCATTCGATTGGATTTGTATGGCGTAGATGACTCTAAATTACAAAAAAAAGAAATGTATTGAGAATATTTTTGGTTTAGGAGTTAGGGGTTAGGGGTTAGGATTTTGGAATTTGGAATTTGGAATTTTGCACTTTAAGATATTATCTTTTGGGCGTGCCGGCGGATCATGCCGTGCCAATTAAAAAACCCATCTTCCGCCGTCAGGCTGTATGCTATAGCTTTTACTGCGCTGCGCTGCGTAAAAGGCTGCCGCTTCCATCCTTCACGCGGGAACTCCAATAAATAAAAAATTCCAGGCTCCAAAGTTGAATTTTGGAATCTGAAATTTTTTTTTGAAATTCAGCGTCTGTTATTTAATCGCCGAAATGACATCGTGTTTCGTAATGATATGATGTTTGCCACCACCCAAGTTGATAAGGACCCCCTGATGACCTTCGCTAAATAATGCAGTAACATCAGACACTGGAGCAGATTGATCGATCATCGGATACGGTTTGCCCATAACCTCACGAACCGGCTTATATACAAAATCCGGGTTTGAGCTATAGTTTTGCAAAAGGTCGTTTTCATCCACCGATCCAGCGAACCCATTTATGTCGATAACCGGAATTTGAGAAATGTCATACTTCCGCATTCTTTCAATTACGTGAGAAACCAGTTCTTCGGTACGCGCCACTATAAGCGGTAAATGAATATGTTCCTTGATCAGGTCGGCTGCCACTTTGATGTCCGATTCCAGGTAGCCTTTTTCACGCATCCAGTCATCGTTGAACATTTTACCTACATATCGGCTGCCCGAGTCATGAAATAATACCACGATTACGTCATCAGGAGTAAATTTATCTTTTAACTGCAATAAACCTTTGATGCATGATCCGGCTGAATTTCCCACAAAAATCCCTTCTTCCTGCGCGATTCTTCTGGTATAGACCGCAGCATCCTTATCGGTTACTTTTGTAAAACCGTCAATAAGCGAGAAGTCGACATTTTTTGGCAAAATATCCTCGCCGATTCCCTCGGTAACATAAGAGTATACTTCGTTCTCGTCGAAGACACCGGTTTCATGATATTTTTTAAAAACCGAGCCATAGGTATCGACACCCCAAATTTTTACATTTGGATTTTTCTCCTTTAGGTATTTTGCAACACCGGAAATGGTGCCGCCCGTACCCACGCCAACAACAAAGTGGGTGACTTTTCCATCAGTTTGTTCCCATATCTCCGGACCGGTTTGTTCGTAATGCGCGATAGCATTCGACGGATTGTCATACTGATTGACATACCAGGAATTTGGCGTCTCTTCACCCAAACGTTTTGACACCGAGTAATATGAGCGTGGATCGGTAGGCTCGACATCGGTAGGACACACGACCACTTCGGCGCCAACGGCACGAAGGATGTCCATTTTTTCTTTTGATTGCTTATCGGTAATCACGCAGATTAGCTTGTAGCCTTTCACGATAGCGGCCAAGGCAAGGCCCATACCCGTGTTGCCCGAAGTGCCTTCGATGATGGTTCCGCCTGGTTTTAATCGGCCGTCGGCTTCTGCGTCCTCGACCATTTTGACGGCCATCCGGTCTTTTACCGAACTTCCTGGATTAAAAGTTTCCACTTTCGCCAAAACCAGAGCATCTATACCTGCTATCACTTTATTTAATTTCACCAACGGAGTATTTCCAATGGTTCCAAGAATATTTTCTGCGTAATTCATCATTTTAAAAGTCGCTTTTTAATGTGGTGCAAATATAGGTAATCCAATTTTAAATTTAGTTGGGACTGCGTGCGGGATGGCAGTGGCAGCCTTTTTTGCCGAAGAAGGTTTTTGAATTCACGACTGTCATGAAAGCAAAAAAGCTATAACGGACAGCCCGGAACACGCCCAAATTACTGGAAAAAATTCCACACTAATCCGAAACGGACAATAAAGTCGCGATATGGCTGGTTAGGAGTCGAAAAAAAATTGTTGCCAGTCCATGCTGAATTGAAATGCTCGGCCTTTATGAAGATGCGTGTTTGCTGAATGCGGGCGTTTACAAAAAAATCGAATGTGGGGAATCCGCCGATTTTTGTTTGATTTTGCACAAAAAAGTCACCTATAATCGGATTGTAATCGTTGGCATAATATTCAGTGAAATAATTGAAAATCACGCCGGTTTGCAGGTATAATGCGCGCTTGAAGAAATAGTCACTGAAATACAGCGTATTTCGAGTCACGAACTTGGGCGTGTTCAGAATATCCTGGGATTGTTCGGTTTGTTGGTAAAGCACGGTATTATCGAGTGCGAACTTTCGAAATCGGAATTCGCGACGCAGTTCCAGCGACAGGTAATTGATTGTTGCTTCGTATTGCTTTGGAGTTACAATTTGTTGGTTGAGATCAACTGCATCGTCGCTATAGTAAAGCAGGTCATTGATAACCGAGTACCGCAATTGCGCAGTAAACCATTGGGTAGTTGCCTGGGCAGCAAAGTTGTTGAATTTCTCATTTTTAAAACCATTTGCCCAATTATAACCAACGTAACTGCTTTGATGTAGATTATATAGGTGGTCTGGCAGTTTATTGAGTTTTTGATATTGCAGCGACAAACGATTCCGTTCATTAATCGAAAATTCCATGTTGCCTTCCAATTGTGAAAGAGACTGATCTGACAGTGAATTAATCGCGGTGAACTTTCCGCGCCAGCGATTCCGGCGATATTCGTACTGGCCACCTACTGTATTGATGCGATCCTGCAGAACGCCCGCCAATACTTCACCGTTCAAAATTCTAATTTTGTCAAAATAATAATTGTACCGGAAGTCTTCTGCAAAAAATGTAAATCGGCCCAGTGTTGTGTTTTCGTACACGGCGCCCACTTTATTATACATTCTGTTATATCGGGTTTCGTCGTTGATGTTACCGTTGACGAATGCTGTACCAAATCGCTGAATCGTACCTTGATTATCGTCGAGTGCTGTAGTTAATGTTGCCTGTTTATAACTAAAAAACTTATGCTCATAATTAAACTGATGAGTCAGGTAGAGGTTATTGTTTTTTTCTTTGCTATTGAAGCGGAAACTGTGATCTATGAAATAGCGGTTGCCTTTCAAGAAAGATGTGGCATCGCGCAGGTAAACATTAAGTCGGACACGGTTTTTAAAATCTTCATTGTCACCCGTAAAATTACCGACGTTGGTTATGCCTCCATTTTCCCCGTTTGAGAGATCCTGCGCGGTAAAATGTCCGTTCATGGTATAGCGTTTCCCGACTGTACTATAACTTGTCGTAAAACGAAAATTACCGGCACTTGACAACTGATTGATATATTTACCCAGCGATCTTAAGCCTTTGTATGCAACTGAAAAATTTAGTCGCTCGGAAGTATTTAGCGTTAAAAAAGCGTCGAGCATTTGTCCCTGCTCCATAACCGTCTTAAAATACAATTCTGTCAGCGGCGTGGCCACCGAATAATAGTTTATATCACGGGCTTTCATATAAAAGAACTGCTTTGCGTCATATCCGAGTTCCGGAAATGCAGTGCGGTGTTGTATTGGAGCTTTCAGATGATTATATGGCTGGCCTTCGTTGGGAAAAGGCAGAAGTCCGAAGGTATCGCGTCGCAGGTAATTGAAACGATACTCCTTAGCGATGTGGAGTGAAGTATCTACGTAGGTAGTATCTTTTTCGAGCGTGATGATGCGGTACTGATCAATGGTTCCTTTTACAGGCCCGGTCGCAGTCGCTTCATCACCTGGTTTCTTTACGACCAAACCATCATCCTGACCAAATGTGGAGTTGGCAAAAAGGAATATAAAAAATACACAAATGCGGATCATAGAATAAACTTCGACGCAAAAATACGCAATTAGGAAGTAACAAGGCTACCGGTACAAATAAAAAAGGCTGCCCAATTGGGCAGCCTTTAATAAATATCAGACTAATTATTTTCTGACTTTGCTTTTTACTTTACCAGCAAGTGAAGCCATACGCCCTTGAGCGAGTACGTCACCAGCTTCATTTTCCAATACATATGTAGTACCGGTTTTATGAAGCACCGCAACAACCATTTCACCACCGGCAAGGCCGCTTGGAGCAGAAGTTGGGTAGTTGCTAACGTATCCTTCAACAGGAACTGTAACAGTCCAGTTTCCGAATTTAGAAATCTGCAATGACATTACGTGCTCAAATTCTACAGCTGGTGCATTACCAGAATCAAACAGATCGACAACAATCCAGTATTCTCCATCAGGTAGATCTGCATCGATTACTGTCATTTCAGGAGAGTCACCAGTCGCACCGCCATAACCGGTAACTTCTTCAAGAGAAACTGCATCCAATACATAGATATCGAAATCGTAATCAGTGAAGGGAGCTTCAGTTGCAACACCACTTGCATTAATATACGTATATGTACTTTCGTGAATCGTACCGAACCAATCGGTGGTATTCTGATCCCATACCAAACGTACACCTACATCATTGCTGACATAATCGTTCACAGTAACGGTAATCATACCTGAATCATCAGCAACCAAACCACGTCCGTTAACGGCAGAAGTCAGGGCTAATTCAAACGTTTCAGTTCCTTCCACTTCCAAATCAACAATTGGAGTTATTGTAACTGAGTACGTAGTAGTGTAAGCAGGAATAGTGAACCAGTGTCCGATTATCCCAGCCCCTGTTTCAACAGTGGTTTCTTCAGCACCTTCAACGATATAATCGCGAAAGGTTCCTTCATCACCTACCAGCTCGATCTTAAAGTCCATTCCGGTACTGATAGCTTTATCAGAAGTCAGGTTTACCGTAAAGCTTTCGCCTTCGGTTACTGTGAATGAACTTGCATCGATAGTGACGACAGGTTTATCGGATCTAGTGTCTAAAGTTACATCTTCATCATCGCTACATGATGCGAAAACTCCCACCAATGCCGCAGCGAATAATAATTTGTATTTAAATATTTTTTTCATTTGAAATTTTTATGATTAATTATTTCTTACGTAAACTGCTTCGAAGGTTTGGTTACCTGCAGCAAATGTAACTTCATAGGTCACTGTGAAATGATCCGCATCGGTAACAGTTCCATCAACACCATCAGCAGACACACCTCTCACTAAGTTACTGTAATAGTTACCAAGATTTTGCTCAGGTACGGTAATCTCACCACAAATATCGATGAAGTTATAACCTTGAGTTGGCGAAGCCAATTGTCCAAGCAACCAAGTACCAGTAGTGGTAGTATGGAAAGTATTTACCGCTGTTTCAGTAATGATTTCAGCCGAAGGGAACACACGTACCGCACCATTAGTAAGGTTTGTTACAGTTAATGAATATGTACCGGCAAGTTGCGACTGGCAACCTACGAAAATGATCCGCAAAGTGTCATATTGCGCACCGATAACTGTTTCACCGCTAGCATCTGTCAACTTCAACACCAACTCAGTTTTAGCTGTTGGGTTAAAATTCCCTGTGTTCACATTTAAAGGGAACATTCCAAAAGTACTTCCTGCTGGAATAGTAATTTGTCCCGTGCTGTCCACAAAGTCAAACTCTACTCCTTCTGTAGCAGTAGTACCGTCAGAAACGATTTCATAGTTTACTACGATTGGCTCGTTAGATGGCATTCCATTCCCAAGACCAATAATGTTTACAGGAAACTGCTCACTAACTGTACCTATATCTTCAAAATGAGGTACTGACGCGAAATTCGTCCCAAATCCAACAATCTTAGGCCCTGTGAAGTCTCCTTCAGCTCCCAAGTCGTCATCGACACATGATACAGTGGCGGCAATGACAAACATTAATGACAATAACTTTTTCATATTTACAAATTTTAATTAATTAATTACGGTACGAACCAGAAAGGACCTGATGTAAATGCATCATTAACAGTCTGCGTAGGGACATTTCCTGCGTTTCCAGTGTACTCAGAGTTTGGATAAAGTAAACGACGTGGTCTGTTCGGCTGCGTAGCTCCAGATGTAAGTGGAATTTCGTCAATCAAACCCGTACGTGTATACTCAATATATACTTCCAATGCGTTCGTACCCATTAAAGCAATTTTCTTTTGGTACATGATAGCTTCGATTTGATCGTCAGAAGAAGCTCCAAGCGCACCATATCCTTTACCTAAAACGGTGTTGATATCGGCAACATATGTTCCTGGCGTCGCTCCCAGTTGTGCTATCGATGCAGCAATACCTTGGTTAAACAATGATTGAGCGTCACCTGCCATGTAGCCTCGGTGAACTGCTTCAGCCTGTAAAAGGAAACTTTCAGCAGCCAACATCATATAGCCATCTTGATCAGGACCAGCAATGACGCCAGGTCCGAGTGTTGAAATGTTAGCCGGTGCAGTTCCACCACCTACAACAGAAGCATCACCTTGTAAAACACCTACAACCTGCCCGCCAAGTAGTTGAAATAATTGACCTCTACGTGGATCGATTGGGTTATCGTTAAGTTCGTCAGCAATATACTTCGAAGCTCTGTAAAGACGGAATGACTGCTTGTCAACACCACTAACTTCATAAAATAAGTTATAAAATGGATTTTGACGAGCATCCTGAGTGTTATCGTATCCAGGATTGATAGTAACATCCTCAACAACAAACTCTTCACCTGCAAGCTCTGCAAACTCAGTGTTTAGGTAAGCAATAGTTTCAGCATCATTCATTTCAGATTGACGCAAAAGCAATCTAAGTTTCAATGTATTACCAAAACGTACCCAACGCGCCATGTTTCCGTTAAGGATAACATCTTCGCCTCCAACAGTTATTGTACCTTCTGCGGGATTTTCAATCATTTCGATGGCCTCTTCAATCTGTACAACTAAATCGCGGTAAATAGCCATATCATCGTCATAAGCAGGGTTAAGCATGTCGCTTCCCATATGAGCCTCAGAGTAAGGAATATCACCATACATGTCTACCAAATACTGGAAGTAGTAGCTTTTGCAAATTTTCGCAATCGCTTTGTGGTTGTCATGCGTCGTTGACGGATGGTTAATAATATTCGTGAAGTTGGTAGTGTTCAAAAACAAACCGTCCCAAATACCTGAATAGAAGTTGTTGGTGATAGCCAGTGAAAATTCTTCAGGGTTCGTTACCGCGAAAGAGTTAACATTATAGCCCCAGTTGTTCAACATCAGGTTACCGAAAATATTGCCTGTTCTGGCCAATGTTCGGTACGTCGTCGATTGAGCAGCTGCCAAAGCAAGATTAGGAGTAACCTGCTCTTCTGTAGCATTGTTTGGGGAATCGTTAATATCCAAATAGTCACTACACGAGAATAGCGACAGCGCTATAATCGGAATAATTAATTTTATCTTTTTCATATTTATTAAAATGTTAAGTTAACACTGAACCCGTAAGTTCTAGTTTGTGGATACTGACCTGTTGCAGCCAGACCTTGGTCGTTACCTGACGATCTTGATTGCTCAGGATCACTGTAATTCCTGTTTTCTTTTGGAAGGATCATAAACGGATTTCTCGCGTTTACACCTAAACGAAGCGAAGTCAAACCAGCACGCTCGATAATATCAGAAGGAAATGCATAGCTTAAAGAAAGCTCACGTACTTTAAATGCAGTAGCATCAAGTACAAAGTTCTCTGCAGTTTCAGCATATTCATCCTGGAAGTATGACAAGTAAGACGCATAAGTTGTACCACCTGTAACTGTATTTGTATTGGCAGCATATACTCCCGGAGATGTTTCGATTGACGAATTAGGGAAAATAAACCCTGTTCTACCCGTTACTGCTGAATCATACAAGTGACCTGACCAAGACAACCATTGTTTTGTACCTGACCAGAATTGGTGTCCTGTACGGTAATCCATTACAGCCGCAAGACGGAACCCTTTAAAGTCGATTGCCGTATTATAGTTCAAAATGTAATCTGGCGTAGCTTTACCTAACTTGATATAATCCAAAGTTTTCTCCGGCATACCAGTGGCAGCGTTGATAATAACACGACCTTGGTCATCACGTTGGTAACCGATACCTTTAATCAATGGATACTCTTCACCCACATCAGCGAAAATTCCAATACCACCTGAGGTAGCGAAGTTAGCACCAGCAATTACCATTGACTCCTGTCCATTACCTAGCGCAAGCACGTCAGTCTTAGCAGAGAAGTAGCTTAATCTGTTAGTCCATTTCAAATCGATCTCACGGTTGTCAATTGGCGTAAATCCTAAATCGATCTCGATACCGTTCAACTCAGTTTTACCAATGTTGATCGTAGATTGCGTGATACCTGAAGCATAAGAAGAAGATACAGCAGTATTAAGATCGGTGTTGTCTGTACGGAATACAGAAAGATCCAATGAAATACGGCTTTTTAAGAATTCCATGTTCACTGTTACCTCTTTAGTTGTATAAAATTCCGGCTGGATATACTGGAAAGTATTTGCTGTTTGTTGTGAGAACGAGTTGTTATCACCAAATGGGAATCCGAAACCTGAACTGTACAAGTTGTTAATTGCGTAAGGAGCAGCACGGTGTGCACCGATCTTAACCCAACTTGCAGCCACTTTGAAGTAATTCAATACGTCATTATTCTCCAACGCATCGAAAGCTTTGGTAGGAATGAATGAAATACCGGCACTTGGATAAAAGAAACTGTTATTATTCACATCTAACTCTGATACCCACTCGTTACGACCTGTTAAATTCACAAATAAGTAGTCGTCATATCCTAAGTCAACGTTAGCGAAGAATGCAAAACGTCTGCTACGCTCAGTAAAGTTTCCATTACCACCAGTCGTCGAAATATCTTGATTCTCCACGTTATCTAAAGTATACAAACCTGGAATAGTCAAATTCGTTCCACCTACACTTGTGATCTTATATAAATCATCTTGAATGTTGTTACCAATGTTCAATTTCAAGTTAATCTTATCAGTCAAATCATAATCAAAATTCACGAAGAAATCAGAGTAGATAAATCGTCTAGAATTGTTAAACTGTGAAAATGCTGATACGGTTGAGTGATCACCACCACCAACTTTAATTTCGTCGATGTACTCGTTAGTAAACGACATACCGTTAACCTGCGTCATTTGAACGTTGGCATTGTAACGGAAATTGATGTTTTTGTTCAACTCATAAGTAAGCTCTCCCTGACCACTGAAGAAATCCCTGCGTTGTTCGTTGCGGATATTTTCACGCATCCAATAAGGGCTTCTGTAGTAAGACGTCCAGTGATACTGGTTGAATGGAGAAGAAAACTGATCAACCGGAATGTTGGTTGCAGCCTGCAATAACTCAGTATAAAGAGCCGCTGATGTAGTCTCTGTTTTTTGAGAATTGTAGTTAGCGATACCGTTTACGTTCCACTTTCCAAGTTTCTTACCTCCCTTAAACATAAAGGCTGCACGGTCAAGTTTATCACCGGCTACAACAAACTCAGTATTTTGCTTGTTAGCAGATAATGAAACATACCCAGTCTCATCTCCCGAGTTGATCGAGAAACCATTCTGCATGATTGTACCTGTATTAAAGAACTTCTTAATGTTATTCTTAATTGGGCTGTATGGCGCCATTATATAAGAACCATCTGCCTGCTGAAGACCAACCGGTCTTACAACACCGTCAAACTCAGCACCCCATGCACCATTTTCATATGTCACGTGTGTACCACTCCAACCTGAACCGTAGCGTTGTTGTCTTTGTGGAACAAATGCAACTTCTTCAAAGTCAATCGCAGAATTGATGCTAACTACCGGTTTGCCACCTTTTGCACCTCTCTTAGTAGTAACGATGATAACACCATTCGAACCTTGAGAACCATAAAGAGCAGCACCTTGCGCACCTTTGATTACGTTGGTAGACTCAATCATCTCCGGCGCAATCGTTGATAAAGCCGTAGCATTCGAAATCGCGTTATCAATAACGATCAATGCCTGGTTAGAACCAGTTAATGAACGGTTACCCCTAAGTACGATTCTTGTCGTCGCATTAACACCATTATTAGTAGTGTTGATCTGAAGACCCGATACCTTACCCGCTAAACTCTGTACTACGTTTGGCTGTGCAGCCTGAGTAATCTCTGCAGCACGAACCGTTTGTTGAGACGATGTTACCATATCACGAGTTCGGGTAATACCCAATGCCCCTTGTACAACAACCTCACCTAACATAATACCACCTTCTGCAAGGGTAGCATTAATGACATTTGACGCACCAACAGTCATACGAACATCAGCCATCCCAACAAATGAGAAAACCAATACATCGCCCTGACTTGCCTGGATAGAATACCTACCATCAATGTCTGTCTGCGTTCCTCTAGTTGTACCTTGTACTACAACATTTGCACCAGGCAATGTTCCTGAAGCATCAGAAACAACACCCGTCACAGTCTTCTCTTGCGCAAACGAAAACTGCATTGATACCGCTAATAATAGCGTAAAAATCCATTTGAACTTCGATCTCATATTAAATTTATTTGAGTTAGTTATTCCGCAAACTTCATAATAAATTCTTAAATAAACAAATATTACTTCGGAATAATACAATTTATTTCTGTTAAAAAGCCTGCGAAAGCAGAATCATGACGCCAATAACTCTGGACCATAGATGTAATATTTTTGGATTGGTTGCGTGGGTTTCCATACTTTTGTAAAAAAAAATTTAAATGCTGCTGAATTCCTTTTCAAATTGCGGTTACGAAGCGGGTACCGACGAAGCCGGCCGGGGATGCCTGGCGGGTCCCGTTACAGCCGCTGCCGTTATCTTGCCGCAGCATTTTGAAAGCGAAACCTTAAACGACTCGAAACTACTTACCGAAAAAGACCGCAATGCCCTGCGCCCACTAATAGAAAGACATGCTATGTGTTATGCGGTGACCCACATCGACCATACGATCATAGATGAAATAAATATCCTGAATGCTTCTATACGGGCGATGCAGGAATGTATTCAGAAATTAGATCCTTGTCCTTTATATATAATCGTCGACGGCAATCGGTTCAAACCACTCAACGACATTCCATACACTTGCATAATAAAAGGTGATGGAAAGTATCTGAGTATAGCAGCGGCATCGGTATTGGCCAAGACCTACCGCGACGATTTCATGAATAAAATACACTTGGAATTCCCGATGTACAATTGGAAAAATAATAAGGGTTATCCTACTTTAGAGCATCGCGAAGCTATTCGGAAGTATGGCCTGACAAAGTATCATCGCAAATCTTTTAGACAACTTCCCGAGCAAACTGAGCTTGACTTCTCCGGATTCGTTAGCGATCGTGAATCAGTTCCGCTTCAAACAACTCTTTAAAATGTTTGAGAACCAATTTTTGGACATCGCAGAGCGCAACAGCATCGACACCCAGTTCCACATTTAGCGATGTAACTCCCTTCCCCCGAATACCACAGGGTACAATATTGTCGAAATATCCTAAATCAGAATTCACGTTCAACGCAAATCCGTGCATTGTAACCCAACGCGATGCCCTTACACCCATTGCGCAGATTTTTCTGGCAAAAGGCGTTGCTACATCTAGCCAGACTCCGGTTTCGCCCGGACTTCGGCTTGATTTTATTCCGAAATCCTGCAATGTCAGGATGATGACTTCTTCCAGCAATCGCAAATATCGGTGTATGTCGGTGAAAAAATTTTCCAGATCAAGTATCGGGTAGCCCACAATCTGACCCGGCCCGTGATAAGTAATGTCTCCGCCCCGATTAATTTTGTAGTATGTGGCACCTTTCGAAGCCAGTTGCTTTTCGTCGAGTAGCAGGTTGGATACATCACCACTCTTTCCCAGGGTATATACATGCGGATGCTCAACAAACAAAAAGTAATTGCTTGTTTCGATATTTAGGCCCTCTCGTTTGTTGCTTATTTTCTGATTGACGATCGATTCGAAAATAGACTCCTGGTATTCCCAAGCCATCTTATAATCCATCATCCCCAGGTCGCGTACTATTATTTTTTTGTTCATTTCTTGGTATCTGCCGCAAAGTTACAAACAATCAGTCGGATTTAACTTCACAAGGCAAGCTGATGCCCGATTGTCGGCAACCGAAATATAACTATCTTTGCACGTCTTAAAAACAGCACAATGGCATTATCAGAACAGGAGATTTTACGTCGGGAAGCACTTCAGGAACTTAGAAATAACGGTATCGATCCGTATCCCGCAAACGAATTTATCACCACAGCTTTTTCCGATGAAATTATATCCCAATTCGATGAATACGAAGGTAAAGAAGTTACCATCGCAGGACGATTAATGGGTAAAAGAATAATGGGCAAGGCATCGTTTGCCGAACTAAAAGATTCTCGTGGCCGCATACAGGTATATATTTCGCGAGATGACGTTTCAACCGATGAGGCTAAAACCACCTATAATGTCACCTTTAAAAAATTATTGGATATAGGCGATTTCATCGGCGTGCGCGGCAAAGTTTTTAAAACGCAGGTAGGCGAAGTTTCGGTACATGTTACCGAACTGACTGTTCTCGCGAAAGCGTTGCGACCCCTTCCGGTTGTTAAAACCGATGCCGATGGAAAAATACACGACGCATTCGCCGACCCAGAGCAACGTTACCGCCGACGTTATGTGGACCTTACTGTCAATGATCACGTAAAAGATACTTTCATCAAGCGCACCAAGCTTTTTAATGCAATGCGCTCGTTTTTTAATGAGCAGGGATATCTCGAAGTCGAAACGCCAATTTTGCAACCCATCCCTGGAGGCGCCGCAGCGAGGCCGTTCGTAACTCATCACAACTCGCTTGATATACCATTATATATGCGTATTGCCAACGAACTATATTTAAAACGACTGATCGTCGGCGGATTCGAAGGCGTATATGAATTCTCCAAAAATTTCCGAAATGAAGGTATGGACCGGACGCATAATCCTGAATTTACCGCGATGGAAATCTACGTAGCCTACAAAGACTACAATTGGATGATGACCTTTACAGAAAATCTACTCGAACATTGCGCTATTGCAGTCAACGGAAAATCCACCGCCACCTTCGGTAGTCACGAAATAGATTTCAGGGCTCCATATGCACGGGTTACCATGACCGATGCCATCAAACAATACACAGGATTTGACATTTCAGGAAAATCAGAGCAAGAATTATTCGATGCCGCAAGGCAGATGGGTGTTGAAGTCGATAGTACGATGGGCAAGGGAAAAATCATAGATGAGATTTTCGGCAGTAAATGTGAAGCAAATTACATCCAGCCTACATTTATCACCGATTATCCTAAGGAAATGAGTCCGCTTTGCAAACAGCATCGTGATAACCCCGAACTTACTGAAAGATTCGAATTGATGGTTTGCGGGAAAGAGGTCGCCAATGCCTATTCTGAACTTAATGATCCTATCGATCAACGGCAGCGATTTGAACACCAGCTAAAATTGGCAGCAAATGGCGACGATGAAGCGACCGGATTTATTGATGAGGATTTTTTACGGGCTTTGGAATATGGAATGCCTCCCACATCCGGGCTGGGAATTGGTATGGACCGACTGATAATGTTTCTGACCAATAATTCCTCAATTCAGGAAGTTTTGCTCTTTCCGCAAATGCGCCCTGAGAAAAAAGCGGTTGCCCTTTCCGATGATGAAAAACTCATTTCGGAAATCCTGAAGACTACCAAATCACTGGCGTTGGACGCATTGAAATTACAAACCGGCCTTAGCGGAAAAAAATGGGACATCGCGATGAAAGGTCTTTCAAAACACGGTATAGTGAAAGTAGTAGTTGAAGGCGAAAGTAAAACGGTTAAACTCGCAGATTAAAAATTAAGGGGACGATGTGTCCCCTACTTTTTTTAATATTGGTCGGCGTCAGCAGCAATAGAAGCGATAGTGGCTCCAAAAACAAAAAACAGCACCAACACCAAAACGAGCACAATTGCAATTAAAATCAACTGAGCCTTGGCCCAGTTTTTTCTGGAAATATTTTCGTTGCCGCCAAATGCGTAGACGAAAAGCATTATAAACCCAACCAGTGGGATTGCTACGATAATAAGGGTAATAAGCCAGTCGGTTACCGACATTGGTTTGCTTACATGCTGATTGTCAAATTCTTCCATGATAAATGTTTTTGATTAGACGGCTAATGTAGCTAAAAACACAATTCAAAAAACCTTTACTTTGCATGTACAGCGGTGTTAACCTTATGCCAATTATAATAGCCTTTAAACTTTTGGCACGAATCTTAGTCTGACCCGTTCAAAACTTAAAATTATTATTATGAAAAATTTAATTGCCACAGTTCTATTAGTTGCAGGAATTTCGGCTTATGCCCAGGAAGCTCCGACCAAAGATTTTAAAAAGCATCGTACCGAGCGGCATAGCCCGGAACAACGCAACGAAATACAAATGAAGAAAATGACCGCTGAACTGGACCTGACATCAGATCAACAGCAGAAGTTATCCCAATTGCTTTCCCAGCGCAACGCGAAAGCTGCCGAAATGAAAAATGGCCGCAAATCACAAAGGGAAGAATTCAAAAAAATGACCGATGCTCAAAAAGATGCTTTCAAGAAGCAACGGAAAGCAGAAAGAGAAGTTTACGATGCCCGGCTAAAAAACATACTTAATGATAGCCAATTCGAAAAGTGGCAACAAATAAAGTCGGAACGAAAACAAAAGCACGGTAAACAAAATAAGATGAAGCGCGAGAAACGCGCAGTCAAAAAATAAATTTTGAGCTTTGCGAAAAATCCTTTAGATTTGAGGTAATTATATAATAATAGGTCATTATGAAAAAAATATTTGCCGTCGTTTCGTTCCTTTTCGCTTTTGCAATCTCAGCAAATGCTCAAGATCAAAAATCGTATGATGAAGCTGCTAAAAAAGACGCTTTAGCGTTAATTGAATTTCTAGGGCTGAAAGAGTCAATGCAGGAAGATTTCACAAGCTTGTTTAAAAAGAAGCATGAAACACTTCAAAACCCGGATCTTAGTGATCTCCGAAAAGTTGAAGTTTCCAAAATGGTAGCAACGAGGATAAGAGCGGAATTGTCGCCAGACCAGGTCGCTAAGCTAAATGGTAATGAAGAATTAGTCAAGCAACTTGAAAATTCTTACTTAAATTAATTCAAACCCGCTGAAAAAGCGGGTTTTTTATTGCAATTTGCTAGCGACTTTGGCTACCGCCGCAATAGTATAATCCAAATCGGCGTAGGTTAAAGCATCGGTTATAAACCAGGTTTCATATGCTGACGGCGCAATGTAAATACCTTCGGCAAGCAAACCGTGAAAAAATTTGCGAAACATCTCATTATCCCCTTTTGCCGCGCTTTGCATATCGGTAACCGGAGCATTGTCAAAATGCACCGAAATCATAGATCCGATCTTGTTTATAGTAAACGGCAGGTCTCTGGCTTGAAGAGCGCTCACAATCCCTTTTTCGAGATACGAAGTCTTTTCTGATATCCGACTATAAACTTCACTATCAGCATTCAGTGATTGCAACATAGCCAGCCCGGCTGCCATGGCCAAAGGATTGCCCGACAATGTTCCTGCCTGATAAACCGGACCCACCGGCGCGAGATAATCCATGATTTCACTTTTGGCAGCAAAGGCACCCACTGGCAATCCACCGCCAATTACCTTACCGAAAGTTACAATATCGGCATCGACACCAAACAATTCCTGCGCACCGCCTCTTGCCAATCGGAACCCTGTCATAACTTCATCAAAAATTAGCAATATCCCATTTTCGGTACACAGTTTCCGAAGTCCTTCAAGAAACCCCACCTTTGGCGGAATACATCCCATATTACCCGCTACCGGCTCCAAAATTATGGCGGCAATCTTATCCAGGTTGGCTTCAATTATTTCGGAGACATTTTGCAGGTCATTATATCTTGCCAACAGTGTATCCTGGGCTGTACCGGCAGTAACCCCCGGACTATTGGGCGAACCGAATGTAATGGCACCACTGCCGGCCTGAATCAGGAACGAATCGGAATGGCCATGGTAACACCCGGCAAATTTAATAATCTTGTCGCGATTTGTATAGCCACGTGCCAATCTGACCGCGCTCATGCATGCTTCCGTTCCACTGTTCACAAACCGGATCTTCTCGATGTTCGGAACCATGGACACCGCCAGCTCGGCGATTTGTGTTTCAATTTCGGTTGGTGTGCCAAATGACGTTCCGAGCCGGGTTCTTTCGATTACGGCATCGACTACCGGTTGGTATGCATGGCCGAGGATCATCGGACCCCATGAATTGATAAAATCGATAAACCTATTGCCGTCGACATCATATAAATAAGCGCCATGGGCCTTCTCTATAAAAATTGGGATTCCTCCTACCGACTTGAACGCGCGTACAGGAGAGTTGACACCGCCGGGTATCACTTTTTCAGCCTCGGCAAATAACCGGCTGCTACGTTGATAAATCATTACTTGATTTTTAATGGTTGGCCAATGGAAATCGCATTATCGCGCAGGCCGTTTAATTTTTTAAGATCGTCGACCGACAAGCTAAAGCGCTTCGAAATCGAATATAATGTATCGCCGGGAGTCACCAGATAGTAATCACCGTTATCAGAAAAAGCAGGAGTAGTTTGCGCAACGTAATTCCGTCCCAATACTTCGGCATCATATCTATCGAGTTGGTATCTTTCAATCAAACTGATGAGCTTTTCCGGATATCTGCTATCGGTCGCATAGCCTGCCTTCCTGAGTCCGCGGGCCCAAGCTTTATAATCATCCTTATCTAACTTGAAAAGATCGGAATATCGCGAACGGCTCGTTAAAAAAAGCGCGTGGTCGCGGTACGATTCATCCGGATCCTTGTATTTTCGGAAGCATTCCTGAGCCGAATCGTCGTCGTGACGAACGCTGGGACCGGTCCATCCCGTATGGCATTTTATACCAAAGTGATTATTAGCACCCACACTTAAAGTTCCCGTGCCAGCTCCCGATTCCAATATTCCCTGGGCCAGAATGATGCTGGCAGGAATCCCGTATTGCGACATATTATTCTTGGCAGTTTCGCGGTAAGAAGAAATGTAATCTGCCACTACATCATTGGTTACCCGAACACGACTGGTCGCCTCCAGGGTTTCAGGTTCCTTTGCAGCCGATTTTTTGCCAGGAACATTCCGTGCCGGCTTCCGGGCGGCTACAGAAGTTGAAGATTTTTTATAAACAGGTTTTTTTGAATAACGAGATGTTGTTGATTTTCCTCCGCCACATGAAACGAATAACATTATGACAACAAGAAGTAAAATTTTTTTAATCATCAGTAATCAATTAGTGGTAAATGTTTGTTTTTAAGTTTTTCATTCATTCCTTCTATTCCCTGCAATCCGCCGGTATGAATCATTAAAATACGCGATCCCCTTGCAAAATAACCTTTTTTAATCATATCCATAACGCCAAAAACCATCTTTGACGTATATACAGGATCGAGAACTATTCCAGTATTTTGCTTAAAATCATTCATGAAATCAACTAACACCGGACTGATCTTGGCATATCCGCCAAAATTATAATCAGAAATCAACTGCCAGTTAGTTTTATCGGTATAAAGGTATATGCCTTTTTCAAAACCCTCGCCTTTCAATGCGGGGAATCCTAAAACTCGCTGATGCTGCGCAGAACTGTTGATAATTCCGGCCATTGTCGCGCCTGTTCCGACAGCACAGCAAATATAGTCAAAACGATTGTCGGCAGGAACTAAAACTTCTTCACAACCCCGCACCGCAAGTCGATTAGAACCTCCTTCAGGAAGCACATAGCAATCGTCAAGCCCAATGTTTTTAAGGATTTGCAGCTGAGAAAGATCTTTTGCGGCATAGGCGCCACGGTTAATAAATTCTAAATGCATTCCCGATTTGCTTGCAAATTCAAGTGTCGGATTCAGGGAAACCATCGCCGCAAGCTCGTCGCCCCGTATCACACCAATGGTACGGAAACCAAATTCTTTGCCAGCTGCCGCCACCGCCGAAATGTGATTGGAATATGCACCGCCGAATGTTACCAGGGTTCTTTTATTTTCCAAGCGCGCCTGCTCGAGGTTGTATTTCAACTTGCGCATCTTGTTGCCTGATATTATGGGATGCAGCAAGTCTTCGCGCTTCATATATAATGAAACCGAATCGGTACCCAGATGAATTTGTTGATTCATGGGTACAAAAGTAAAGTTTGTAATCTTAAACTATGGCCCTGAGCACGGGAAAAGCTAATTACTTCGGCTCACTACGATTTTCTGTACCGATTCTTTTTCGGCATGTGCAACCTTGACGACATAAATACCTTCACTCAAGTATGATGTATCAAATGAATGGTGCGTCATCGCCTGCACAATTGCCCTTTGCAGCACAACTTTACCGGCCATGTCGATAACCGATATACTTTTGATGTCTAAGGATTGTGGGTTGACGATCGTCAACTGCTGGGCAGTATTATTTTGCAATATGGATAAGTCAGCGTGTGTTTGATCTGCAATCGCCAACATGCTATTTTTAAAGGTCAATTCGAAACGGTCGTCAAATGTTCCTGCTGGTAAAGAAATATCAAAAACGCCGTTTTTTATATCGTGGTAGATACCGGTGATTTTATCAAAAATAAAGACATCATCGGGAGTGAAGTTCAAAATCTCGCCAACCGTAACTTTGAAATTTCCACCGCCAACGGTACTAAAACCAAGCGGAAGTCGCTTATTGATATCATATGTGGTAACTGATATCACATAGCGTTTATTTTCGATGACAAAGTACACATCCGCTGGCAGCGATGCATCGGGCGACCTTGCATCCATCGCACGATCAACTCCGTCGCTTGCCATTGCATCGAAAGCCAGCACCGATTGCCGGATACCGCTTGAATTTAGCAAGGCGTTGATTCTGATTTGCGGCACAGGCAACGTGGACACAGTCGTGTAATCGAATCCAGAAACCGACATCAGGGGCGGGAGGAAATTCTGCGGCGAACTGGCAACATTTCCGCTGCGTTCAAAAACAGACAGCAGCGGATCCTCTTTTTGATATACTCGATACAAGTTAGACATTGTTACCGACGGACCGGCCGAATTACCCATGATCATAAATCCTTGTCCGATGGGTGAGAATCGGCGAGCATAATCACCACCGGTACCCACACCGGCTAAAGTCGTTCCATCGACATTGTAGCTGGTAAAAGCCGCAGGAACATATATTCCCAAACCGCCTCGTGAGACGGGTGAAAAAGTTCCGTAGCCTCCCTGATAACTGGCAATTAAATGCGAATTTACAGTATCGTCCTGTTCCCAGAAATAGGCAATGCCGGTACAATTGACCGCATCGGTTAGGAATGCGGAAAGATCAATTGCCGACGGATACGGATTCCCGGTAAGAGTTAGCAGATTATCACCAACTGCAATTGCAATATCGCCATCATTAGGCTTGCCTCGAAAGTCGTATCGCTGAGAACTGCCAAGGTTGTTTGCTACGCCATCCACCAGTAATGGATCGCTCCCGCTGGTGCCTTTCATCGTAAAGCCTTCCCCCGCACCTATCGTCGTGGCCGCATACACCTGAATCCACGATGCGTATAAAATGCTGGAAAGGTATTTGAAAATCCATCTTGGAGCGATCGACAGCGGCGTGGATTGCCCGTCCATAGCTGTATTTGAAAGCATTATTGCCGGCGAACTTGCCGTTGTGGTTGTAGGACGATTAAGCAGCGATATTCCAAAATCTCCATTGCCGTAGGTTGACGCGGGTAATCCTACCGGTGAGCACCAATAATTGTATTCGTAGTTATCAGTGGTTCCTTCCTGAAATACCGAGATTTGGCCTAAACCCCAATTTGCTGACGGCGCCATCGAACCTTGTATCATTTGTGACTCGTTCCGCAAATAAATAGTGGCGTTGTTGGCTAGCGATACATCTTGGGTTACATATAACAACCTGTCATTTGCGTATAAAAACGAGGCAGGTTGTAGATGCAATTGAGCAAACATACAAATAGGAAAAAGCAGTATAATTAAAGAAAATTTGCGCATCTTGAAAGTATTTTGGCATTAAAAATATTGATTCCGCAGCCAGCATCAAAATATCCAAACAGCTTTTTTTCAATTATTTACATTTGATTGCAGTTCAACGATTATATAAGTGTTATAACGATTTTCGATAAAAATGCCAAATATATTTAGATACTTTTAACGAAAAATACCACGAAAAAAATGAGATCTACACTAACCCTGCTCCTACTAATAATTTCGGTCAATACATTTTCACAAATAGGAATTGGTACCACGACTCCGGAAGGTGCGCTCGACATCACATCAACTAATAGTGGCGTACTGGTACCGCGAGTGGCATTGACTTCACGGTTGACAAGTGCTCCCGTCACCAACCCTCAAACAGGAGCTATTGTAGCAGGTACCCTGATATGGAATACGGCATCGACAGGCACACCGCCAAACAACGTCACGCCGGGATTTTATTACTGGAACGGCAGCGCATGGATTGCAATTACAGGGAATACGGGACGCGAATGGGCGCTTCGCGGA
>JADMKR010000112.1 GCA_015478765.1 Flavobacterium sp. | reverse complement strand
CCTTGGTAATAAAACGCCTAAAAGTCCGCGCATTGCCGATACACAAAAGTGCCTTCGGGTTTCAGGTAAACATAACGATCTCGAGGAAGTAGGTATCGATACCTATCACCATACGATGTTTGAAATGCTGGGCAACTGGAGTTTTGGCGATTATTTCAAAAAGGAGGCGATCGAATGGGCCTGGGAATTACTCACCGAAGTCTATAAGATCGACAAAGACATTCTGTATGTGACTGTTTTCGAAGGCAGTGAAGAGGAAAATGTACCGTTTGACCAGGAAGCATACGATATTTGGAAGGGATTGATCTCGGAAGACCGAATTTTGCTCGGAAATAAAAAAGACAATTTCTGGGAAATGGGCGATCAGGGACCGTGCGGATCTTGTAGCGAAATCCATGTCGACATTCGCTCGGCTCAGGAAAGACTCACCGTTGACGGAAAAGATTTGGTCAACGCCGATCATCCGCACGTGGTGGAGATTTGGAATAACGTTTTTATGGAATTTAACCGGAAAGCTGATGGCTCGCTCGAGAAACTTCCGGCGCAACACGTCGATACCGGAATGGGTTTCGAGCGGCTTTGCATGGTGCTTCAGGGCGTTCAGTCGAATTATGATACGGATGTTTTCACGCCTCTTATTGCCAAAATTCAGGCTATAACCGGCAAAAAATATACAATTACAACCGAGAGCGACGATCAGGAGAAATTAAACATCGCCACGCGCGTCATTGCCGATCACGTTCGTGCCGTAGCATTCGCGATTGCCGATGGGCAGCTGCCGTCGAATACTGGTGCCGGTTATGTGATTCGGCGAATTTTGCGCCGGGCGATCCGGTACGGATTCACATTTTTGGACACTAAAGAGCCGTTTATCTATCAGTTGATAGAAACGCTGGCCCACCAAATGGGCGATTCATTTCCGGAAATCCGCAAACAGCAGGAATTGGTAACCAATGTGATCCGGGAGGAAGAGGCTTCATTTCTTCGAACACTCGATCAAGGTCTGCAATTGCTGGATAAGATAATTATTGAAACTAAAGGTGAAACCGTTTCTGGCGAGAAAGCTTTCGAACTATACGATACATTCGGTTTTCCCATCGACCTGACCGCATTAATTTTACGCGAACGCGGATTGGACCTTGACCAAAAAGGTTTTGCCGACGCAATGCAGATTCAAAAATCGAGATCCCGCGCCGCCTCGGAAGTTTCGCGCGGCGACTGGGTTATTCTTCAGCCCGATGCCAATGAAGGATTTGTAGGTTATGATTTATTGGTCAACGAAGTCAGTATCACACGTTATCGTGAAGTCGATTCCAAAAAAGACGGAAAGATATACCAAATCGTTCTCGACAGTACGCCTTTTTATCCCGAGGGCGGAGGACAGGTAGGAGATACCGGTACGCTATCAGACGGAAATCAAACCGTGGCTATAATCGATACCAAGAAAGAGAACAACTTGATTATACACCTTGCCAAGCAACTTCCGTCAAATACAGACGGTAAATTTATTGCTCAGGTCAACAAGAAGCTACGGGAGGATTCGGCGGGAAACCATTCAGCTACACATTTGATGCATTTGGCGCTAAGAACCATTCTTGGTCCGCATGTCGAACAAAAAGGCTCGCTGGTAACACCCGATTACCTTCGTTTTGATTTTTCACACTTTGCCAAAGTCACCGATGAGCAATTACGTGCCGTTGAGGATTTTGTTAACCAACGGATTCAGGAGCAATTGCCGCTTGAAGAAAAGCGCAGTGTATCCTTGCATGAGGCAATTGCCGAAGGCGCTATGGCACTTTTCGGAGAGAAGTATGGAGATACGGTGCGCGCGATACGTTTCGGAGACAGTATCGAATTATGTGGCGGAATCCACGTGAAGAATACGGCTGATATCTGGCATTTTAAAATTGTTAGTGAAGGCGCAGTTGCTGCCGGAATAAGACGTATTGAGGCAATCACCTCCGAAGCTGTGAAACAATACTTCAGCAAACAGCAAGAGGTAATCGAGCAAGTGAAAGTCACTCTCAAAAATCCGCAAGACCCGATCAAAGCGATTACAGCGTTGCAGGATGAAAACGCAAAGCTTAAAAAGCAGGTTGAGCAGCTGATGAAGGACAAAGCCACTAACCTGAAAGCTAGTCTGATAAATGAATTCCGGGAAATCAAGGGTGTGCGATTTATTGCGAAACAAGTCGATTTAAGTCCCGAAGGTGCTAAAGATCTCGCCTACGAATTAGGGACGCTTGGCGACAATATTTTTGTGGTTTTTGCCACTACCGATGAGAATAAACCAATGATTTCGTGCTATATCTCCAAGGAACTGGTCGCTTCCCGCAATTTGAATGCGAGCGTGGTAGTCCGCGAACTTGGGAAGTATATTCAGGGCGGCGGCGGCGGCCAGCCGTTTTTTGCGACTGCGGGAGGTAAAAATAGTAACGGAATCCAAGATGCACTAGCAAAAGCATCCGATTTTATTATATAATTAGTTCGGCGTGCGTACAGGGCATTTGTCATTTTTTTTTCGTTATTTGTAAAAAAAAATATTATGAGAAAGAAAATTTTACTTTTCGCCGGCTTACTATTCTTATCCGCTGCATGTTCAAGTGATGACGATGCGCCCGGCGTTGAAGCGCCAACATTGGTGAAGGTGGTTGATCAAACAGTAACCCGCACGGGGCCGAATTACGAGAATGCAGTTACTACTTATTGGAATTATTTTGGCAACAGATTGGAGTCACAATCCGACTCGAACGGAAATCAGCGGATTTATACGTATGATAATATCGACATCGCCAACATTAAGACCTATTTGGCTAACGGCAATCTGCTTCGTACTGAATTTTTTGTTTACAACCCGGATGGCAAGTTGGCCTCCAACAGAATTGTGAGCGGCAGTACCGAGGAGCGGCATGTATATACGCATAATACCGATAACACTATCACTGCACAAACTTTTCAAAGCACGACATTCGGCCAAAACGTACTCCAAAGCAATACAGTTATATTTTTGGAAGATGGCGAAGTTGTACGGACAGAGCGAACATTCGTCGATGGAGGATTGCAAATCAATGAATTCACATATGACGGCATGAAAAAGCCAACGGCAAACATCGCGGGATTTGATAAAATCTCTTTTGCTTTTGCCAATACCCGTGAGCGAAAAGGGAATCTGCACAATATGACTTCGGATACCGAAACTTATATGGCGCCAGAACCTGTGGTGGTTCCCCGTACGCTGACATATGACAGTGAAGATTATCCACTTACAATTTTCAACAATTCACCATTTTCATCAGATCGATACAAAATGGAGTTCACCTATATGAACATAGAGTTGTAGCCGTGAAGCCGATACGCTTTACTACGCCGGTTACACTGCAAACATCTCCCTATCCAATCGACTACAATTCAAGATTGTTTTCGGTCGGATCTTGTTTTGCGGTCAATATGGGTGATAAACTTTCCTATTATAAGTTTCAGAATTCGGTGAACCCGTTCGGGATTTTATTTCATCCGTTGGCAATCGACCAAATAATTTATCGTGCCGTCAATAATTTGCCATTTATCGAGGATGATATATTTTTTAAAGACGGACTCTGGCGTTGTTTCGAGGTACATTCAGCTATGAATAATAGCGATAAGACAGCCATGCTCGAAAACCTGAATAACTTATTAACGGGTACTCTTGAAAACATCCGTAATGCATCGCATATTGTTATCACTTATGGAACTGCATGGGTTTATCGCGAGTGCAAGACCGAAAATATTGTTGCTAATTGCCACAAGGTTAGTGCATCGCAGTTTAAAAAGGAAATATTATCGGTCGACACGATTGAAGGCGCTATAGAAAGCACACTCTCGATGATTGTCAATCAAAACCCGACTGTCCATATATTGCTCACCATTTCGCCTGTACGCCATTTAAAAGACGGTATGGCCGAAAACCAACGCAGTAAAGCCAACCTGTTTGCAGGAATGCACCAGGTGTTGGAACAGCGTTCCGATAGGGTGACGTATTTTCCATCGTATGAAATCATGATGGATGAATTGCGTGACTATCGCTACTACAATCAGGATTTGATTCATCCGAGTCCGCTGGCCATCGACTATATCTGGCAGAAATTCGCCGATTCGTATATTTCGCCAAAAGCGCTGCTTACCATGGATAAAGTAGCATCTGTAAGGAAAGCGCTTGCACATCGCACGATGAACGTTGGCCCAAATGACCATAATTCCCATTTGGAGAAAATCGATGAATTGATCCGTGAGATACAGGCAGACATACCGCACATCGAATTTTAATCGGCCACAACAGAGCTTTCTGGACCAATATAAGGCAAACGTCGTATTGCCGCAGGTACCCGCGTAAGATACTTTTGGGTT
>JADMKR010000111.1 GCA_015478765.1 Flavobacterium sp. | reverse complement strand
TAAGGTGCTATTTCCAGTGCGCAAAGATATAAAATAAAATAAGACAACTTACCCAATATCATATTTTGATAATTCTTCAGAAGAAACAAGTAAATTATACCGTTTACTGCTAAAATCGCAGTTATTAAGCTATAAATTAGATATTTCGAAGCGAAATCGTTATAGTATAAAACCACAACCACCGGAAGTATTATTAATCCTATGTAGGTTCGATAACTAACTTTCTGCAAGTTGAATTGCTCGACGAACTCCTCAACGTTAAAACAAATGGCTATAATCTTCTCAATCAGATACTTGCATATTATAAAAACGCCCAACAATGTGATTATCCGGATATACAGTACCCAATCACTTTTTTCGGCATATCCTGCATAGCTTAAAATCAGCTGGATCAAAAAAGCAAAAGAGATTAGATTCACTGCAAAAAGAGATACATTGAACCAGCTCATCATGTGGCTGTTGTCGCGGTAAATTTTCGTGTATTTGTCCGAGATACCTAATTTGACAAATTCTGAAAATCTTTTCTCGAAAACAGATCGTGTTGCAGCGACTGTTGTCAGCGCCAACAATATCACCACTACAGCCCAATCTGTGTTTTCCCAAGAACGAGGTTGTAGTAGGTAATCATTCATAGCTGCGCAAAATTACTAAAATTTTACTGCAAAGATTTATTATAAATTAATTATGATGCCGCAGCTTTAAAAACGTTATTTTTGTGCCGAATTAAGGCTTGTTTATGAAAGAAGGTGTAGTCATCATTCCTACTTTTAATGAGATTGAAAACATCGAAAATGTCGTAAGAGCGGTTTTTAAACTGCCAAAGCAATTCGATATCCTGGTGGTGGATGACAACTCACCCGACGGGACGGCGGCGAAAGTGGCCGAATTACAGCAGGTTTTCCCCAACCGGTTGTTCATCGAAAGCCGACAAAAGAAAGCCGGACTCGGAACTGCATACGTCCATGGATTTAGATGGGCAATTGCCAGAAAGTACGAGTATATTTTCGAAATGGATGCAGATTTCTCGCATAATCCCGCTGATCTTGCCCGATTACACGATGCCGTACACCTGCATGGTGCCGATGTGGCCGTCGGATCGCGCTATGTCACTGGCGTAAATGTGGTTAACTGGCCTTTGAGTCGGGTATTGATGTCATACTTTGCATCGGTGTACGTAAAAATAATTACCGGAATGAAGGTACACGATGCCACCGCCGGTTTTATGTGCTACAAACGCAGCGTGCTCGAACAGATCAACATCGATAAAATACGGTTTATTGGATATGCCTTTCAGATTGAAATGAAATATCGGGCATATGCAAAAAAGTTTAAGCTGGTGGAAGTTCCGATCATTTTTACCGACCGGACAAAGGGAGAATCTAAAATGAGTAATGCGATCATTACAGAGGCTGTTTTCGGCGTAATTTCCTTACGGATTCGCCATCTGTTGAACAGACTATAAAAACAAATTGTAAAAATTCCTAATTGGAAGGTGAAGATGCATATGGATAGGGTTTTAATAAAGAATGCTAAAATTGTCAATGAAGGTTCGATTTTCGAAGGTGACGTGCTGATCGAAAATGAATATATTGTTGAGATCGGAGAAAATATAAGTGCAAAATCATCGACCACTAAGGTTATCGATGCCGAAGGGAACTATCTGCTTCCCGGGGTGATCGACGATCAGGTCCATTTTAGGGAGCCGGGGCTTACGCATAAGGGCGATATCGCTTCCGAGTCCAAAGCGGCCGTTGCAGGAGGTATCACTTCCTTTATTGAACAGCCAAACACCGTCCCTAATGCTGTTACACAGGAAATACTGGAGCAGAAGTACGAAATCGCGTCGCAGGCATCTTACGCAAATTATTCGTTTATGATGGGCGCAACGAATGACAATATTGATGAAGTGCTTGCCACCGATCCAAAAAATGTCGCTGGTATTAAGATTTTTCTCGGATCATCGACCGGCAACATGCTGGTAGATAACGAAGCTACACTCGAAAAGATTTTTTCCAGTACGAAAATGCTTATTGCTGTACATTGCGAAGACGAACAGACTATCGCCGATAACCTGGAAAAATATACTGCCGAATATGGTTCCGATGTGCCAGTGCAGGTACATCACCTGATCCGTAGTGCTGAGGCGTGTTATATTTCCTCCTCGAAAGCTATTGCACTGGCCAAAAAAACCGGGGCAAGGTTACATGTCTTTCATTTATCCACAGCGCGAGAGATGGAATTGCTAACCAATAAAATTCCGATCGAAGAGAAACAGATTACTGCCGAAGTTTGTATTCACCATCTTTGGTTTACCAATGAAGATTACGATAAAAAAGGTAATTTAATAAAGTGGAATCCGGCAGTTAAAACCGCAGCCGATCAAGCCGCTTTGTGGGATGCGCTCAACGACGGACGCATCGATGTCATTGCCACCGATCATGCTCCTCACACTCTTGAAGAAAAAAAACGACCGTATCTTGAAGCTCCGTCAGGCGGTCCATTGGTACAACATGCACTGGTGGCTATGTTTGAGAAATTCCACCAGGGAAAGATCACCATTGAAAAAATCGTCGAAAAAATGGCCCATAATCCCGCCAAGATTTTCAAAATCGAAAAGCGTGGATTTATTAAGCCGGGATACTATGCCGATTTAGTAATTATCAACGCGGGGCTGCCGTGGAGCGTCAAAAAAGAAAATATTTTGGCGAAGTGCGGATGGTCACCTTTCCATGGGTTTACGTTTAAATCGCGCGTCACGCATACATTGGTAAACGGAAAGTTGGTTTATACCAATTTTAAGGTCAAAGATGTTCGGTGCGGCAAGCGGCTTTCATTCAACAGATAAAACCGAAGTTATGCGAGTCCTTCTTTTGCTCTTTATTGTTTTTCTTTCCGGATGTAATCAAGGTCCGTCAAAACCCGACAATCTATTACCGGAAGACACGATGATCGATATTTTTTACGACCTCGCACTTTTGGATGCGATACGCTCCCACAGTCCGCTGGCACTTGAAACCCAGAATCTAACGGCCGGTGATTATATCTATAAAAAATATGCGATCGACAGTGTCCAATTTGCGCTTAGCAACCAATATTATGCAGCCGATATTTCAAAGTACAAACAAATGTACGAGCGTGTAGGCGAGAGAATCGAGCAGAACAAAGCCAAGACTGATACGCTGTTGAAAAAGGAAAGCGGTAACCTGGAAGTTATTGATAATGTTCAAGGTCGCGATTCGGAAGGTATTGTCAGGTAATTGTGTTTCTCTTCTGCAAACTGACCACTTGTTCAATATAAGATTGGATATCTGTAAAGTTGTAATTTAATTCCGCTGTTATTTTCTCGTTCGAATAATAGGTCCTGTCGTGCAACAGCCGCGCGGTATCGCGATATAATTTCCGTTTGGTGCGAATTATCGGTGACAATATATAATCTGCGATCCAGGCGATTTCGGTCATCCAGGGTTTCGCATTAATAGTAGGCCTGCTTACAGCGAGTTCGTCGGCGATATAAAATGCCAAATCCCTATAGATAATATTCTGTGCAATGACCGCGAAACGTTGCCCACTGATTTCGCTCTGCATCAGTTTATACATGATGTCCACAACATCGGTGACGGCCACAAATCCGGTAGAGCCTTGTGTGTAAAATGGGAGGTCATCGGCGATTGTTGAGAAAATCTCACCGCTCCCCCGATTCCAAAATCCTGGACCAAGGATTACGCCCGGGCTTATAATTACACTCGGCAGGCCCTCCTGTTGAGCGCGCCATACTTCCATCTCCGCGCCGTGTTTAGTGATTGCATAATCACTGTGGTGCCGTTCGGGATTCCACTCGGTTTCTTCGTCAACAAAATCTTCAGGCCGCAAAGGGTCTCCCAATGCAGCGATCGAACTCACATAGCAGAATTTTGTAACAGAGTGCGCCAGTGATAAGTTAACCAAGTTGGCTGTGCCTTCAATGTTGGCTTTGCGTAGTTTTTCCTCGTCGCGCCGGTCGAAAGAAATCATAGCCGCGCAATGCCACACCTGGTCGATGCCCGCTACTGCTAATTCGAGTGAAGGAACGTCGGTAATATCTCCTTGCACCCATTCAATCTGTTCGACTAATTGTTCACGTTCGTATATTTTGAATAGCGACCGGGTTTTTTGAATCGATTCGGCTGTTCGGTACAGAGCGCGTACCTTTTCGCCTTTTTCGATTAAATGAAGGGCGGCATGTGCGCCTACCAAACCTGTAGCCCCTGTGAGAAGTATCATTACGCAAATATAACTGAAATTAGTTTTAACGCGGCCGGCCAACTTACTCTTACTGGAATTTCGCGCCGACTCGTTGTCGGGAATTGCTATCTTTGCACAAATATTCAAAATGGAAAATATAGTTA
>JADMKR010000110.1 GCA_015478765.1 Flavobacterium sp. | reverse complement strand
TACGATGATTATAGAAAACCAGGACAAGCAACCTTACCAGGAGGTGGAAAGAAATCAGATTATATATCTGTTTCAGGAGATGAGTTTTTAACACATGTTAGCGTAGAGACGGGAACGGTGCCGGGCCGTCATAAAAAATTAGATTAAAATTTTAAATAATGTCAAGTTTTAAAATCCACCTCGATGAGTCTTGGTGGATTTTTAATTTTTCAATACTCCCGATGATTTTACTGGTGATCACGTTGAGTTCTATTGCTAGCTGTGTAAAGCGGGAGAGTGAGGCTGAGGATTCGCTAAAGCAATTGTATACCGAGGCAAATAGTCTGCAATTATCTTCTACTCGAAAATTAAGCATCTTACTAAAGGCCGAGCAGATAATTTTAAATATGAGCGATTCACTAAAAAGTCGTGAGTTGTTTACTGTTGCAGATTATTACTGGGACTTAGGAAAGTATGATAGATATTATTCGGTTATACACAAAGCGTTAAATCATTCTCTTTTACAAAAGGATACTCTTTCCGTCTCTAAATCTTATTTATACATCGGTGATTACTATAATGAAGTATTCATTATGGACAGTGCATTCTATTATTATAATAAGGCAGAAAGATTCGCATATTTAATAGAGAGTAATTTATTATTACGAAATGTGAAATTGCGTAAAGGGCAGGTTCAATACTCGATTGGCGACTATTTTGGCGCAGAAAATACTGCATTTGAAATTTTAAAACTTCATAAAGGGATGGACTATAAATCATCGGCTGCAGGCGCGTATAATCTCTTGGGTAATGTATATTGCGATTTGAGAGATTATGATGCAGCCGTTGAAAGTCATTATGCAGCGTTGAAAATATATTCCCTTAAATCAAATGAGAATGTACGTCAATTCCGCCCCATTTCGTATTTCAACCTTGGATTAGTATATCAAGAACAGAGAAAATTCGCTGTCGCAAAGAATTACTACGAATTAACACTTAAGAGTGGCGGCCTACAAGAAACCAATCCATCGTTATATGCCAATGCAATAGGCAATCTGGGATATTGTATTTTTAAGCTCGGAGATAGAAACTTCCCTGCATTGATTGAAGAATCATTACGAATTAATAAAAGTTTAAATTTTCAACAGCGCGTAACTAATAATTTACTTCAGTTTTCAGAATATTATTTATTAATTGGGAAAGATGATTTAGCATTTAGCTACGCCTTGGAAGCTTATAATACAAGTCTATTGACTATCGACTTCAAAAATCAGTTGCATCCCCTTAAGCAATTAATTTTCGCTGACCCTAAAAATGCCTCCGCCTACGCGCAGCGATATATTGAACTAAGTGACAGTCTGCAACTTGCTGAACGCAAAGCCCGAAATAAATTTGCTCGAATAGAGTATGAAACCGATGAACTGGCCTTGGAAAATGACCAAGTTGAAAAAGAAAAGCGGATCTCACTGATTTCCGCAACGGCGATAATACTTCTAATGACACTTCTTTTTGTGATCTACCGGCATAAAATGAAACAACGCGAATTCTTTTTTAAACAAAACCAACAAGAAACAAATGAGGAGATTTATCGCCTTCTTCTGGTACATCAAAATAAAGTCCACGAGGGAAGACAATATGAAAAACATCGCATATCAAGAGATTTGCACGATGGAATAATGAATCGGCTGGCAAGTACACGATTGAACTTATTTGCATTAACTCAAGCTAACGATCCGAAAACTATCCAGAACTGTCTTCCATTCATAGAGGACCTTAAAGTTATTGAAAATGAAGTGCGGGATATTGCGCATGACCTAAGTAAAGATATAACGTTAGGACACGATAGCTATACAATCATAATTGAGAATTTAATAAATCAGCAGAAAGTAATCTCGAACACCGATTTCCATCTGTCGATTGACAATGAGATCAACTGGGATTTGTTGGAAAGCAATTATAAAATAAACATCTACAGAATATTACAGGAATGTCTTCAGAATATCAGCATCCATGCACATGCGCATAACGTATACGTTAATTTTTCAACAGCCCGCGACCAACTTATAGTAGAAGTTATCGATGACGGAGTAGGGTTTTCGGTGAAACGAACTAAAGCCGGTATTGGCCTTAAAAATATATTGTCTCGTGCGGCACAAATTGGGGCAACTATAGATTTCGAATCAGATATTGGAGCAGGGACTAAAATAAAATTGGTACTTTCATTTTAATATTTTACTTTCACTTTATAAATTCCTTAGGTAATGAAAGTCAGACTGTTAATAATCGAGGACCATCCGGCGATGATTGCCGGTTATAAGAGTATTTTGTCTTTTAATAAAAGCGGATACGATGTAGAAATTACCGCAACTGGTGACTGCGCAGGCGCACACAAGATATTGACTGACCCCAATCCCCTCATCGACTTTGACGTTATATTTGTTGATGTTATTTTACCGGCAGACGAACAGCGTAAATTGTATTCAGGAGAAGATTTGGCCGTTCTGGCCAGAAAGTATCTGCCGCATTCCAAAATTATAATGCTTACCTCTCACACCGAAGCTTTTGTACTTTATTCATTAATAAAAAAAGTTAACCCGGAAGGTCTGCTGGTTAAAAGTGATTTTAGTCCCGAAGATTTGCTTACTGCTTTTGAGGAAATTATAAAAGGGGGCGAATACCGCAGCGATACCGTTAGGAAAACAATGCGTGATATGCTTAAAAGCAACGCGTACTTCGATTCTCACAACCGAAAAATAATTTATCTGCTTTCCCAGGGAGTCAAAACCAAAAATATGCCGGCGCATCTCGGATTGTCTATTAGTGCAATCGATAAACGTAAATCGGTTATCAAAGGTTTTTTCGGTATCGAGAAAGGCACCGATGAAGATATTATCAATGCGGCCCGCCGCAACGGATTCGTTTAAACCAAATTATCGCTTTTCATCAGATCTTTTACCCGAAGTTGTATTGACTCAACACCATTCCACTCATTTTTATCAATACAAAAAACCGCATCGATTCTCGCTTTATCATTAATAAGTTCCAGCTTTTCGCCCAATCCAAATCCGATCGCGGAAAAGCCAACAGATTGATCTTGGCGGACATACAGCTTCAAATGGCAGCCATCCTCACCAATTTTTTTTCCATACCCAGTATCTGTGAGTGCATTAGCCCTAAATACAGGAGTCATGTTCCCGGGACCGAATGGCTCAAATTGTCGCAGAATCCTGACAAGTTTAGGTGTAATGTCAGTAAGTGAAATCTCAGCATCAATTTCAATTTCGGGTATCATCTGTTCAGGCGTAATTGTCGATTTGACACATTCCTCAAATGCATTCTTGAACGCTGTATAATTTTCCTCCTTAAGTGTCAAACCAGCCGCATACATGTGGCCGCCAAATTGTTCCAAATGTTGCGCACACGACTCCAATGCGTTATACACATCAAATCCTTTTACCGAGCGTGCCGATGCCGCATATTTGTCACCGCTTTTTGTAAAGACCAGCGTTGGTCGGTAATACGTTTCAATAACCCGTGAGGCCACTATACCAATCACGCCCTTATGCCAATTTTCATCGAAAACCACCGTCGAATATCGTTGCTGCTCGCCATTTACTTCAATTTGAAGAAGCGCATCTTTCGTAATTTGTTTATCCAATGATTTACGATTGATATTATACTTCTCAATCTCCAGGGCAAATTGCTGCGCCTGATGATAGTCAAACTCACTTAGTAAAGCCACCGCCTCATTTCCATGTTTAATTCGTCCTGCTGCATTAATTCGTGGCGCAATAACAAAAACCACGTCGGTAATATCGAATTTTGTCTTTTTAAGCTGACCCAATAATGCTTTCAAGCCTGGTCGAGGCGCCGAATTGATTACTTCTAATCCAAATTTCGCCAGGATGCGGTTCTCACCTGTAATTGGAACTATGTCGGCCGCGATGGCGGTTGCAACAAGATCCAGGTATTTTGTCAAATCCTGAATGCTTTCGCCGCGTTGCATTCCAATGGCCTGTATCAGCTTGAAACCGATGCCGCACCCACAAAGTTCATCATAAGGATAGTTACAATCACTGCGTTTTGGGTCCAAAACCGCTATGGCCTTTGGCAAAATTTCACCCGGTCTGTGATGGTCGCATATTATGAAATCGATACCGCGATTTGCTGCATAGTCAATATGATCCACCGATTTAATTCCGCAATCCAAAGCAATAATCAATGTTATCTCATTATCAGAAGCAAAATCGATCCCTTTATAAGAAATTCCGTAACCTTCGTCGTAACGATCCGGAATGTATGTTGCCACGTTCGGATAATGGCTGCGCAAATATGAAGCTACCAGCGAAACAGCGGTGGTTCCGTCAACATCATAATCGCCGAAGACCATTATTCTCTCTCCGGTAGCCATTGCTTTTTC
>JADMKR010000109.1 GCA_015478765.1 Flavobacterium sp. | reverse complement strand
ATAGTTGATAAGGTCGTCGTAAATATTTTTGAATAGCGGATTTGCCAATTCCACTTCATCCTCCTGCAAACTCAGAAAAATTCGCTGATAAACCTTATATTCTTTCATTTCAGAAACGTGTACTATCTCGCCTTCTTCATTGGTTTTCATCATCACGTCTTCAAATTCCTCATCGCGAAAACCATATAACAATAAGATTTCAATTATTTTGCGCTCGAGTTCGTACAGGATATCGACTTTGGGCGCAGCCACATCTTCGGTGCGCCGAACGATGTCGAATGCTTTTTGTTCCTGCTTGATCTTCTTACCCGATTCGGTGATGTCTTTCTGAACAAGTTGTGCAAGTGTATTCAGTAAAACCTGTTCGGAAATATCCATGATACGCGCGGTTTCCTGAATATAGATCTCGCGCTGGATCCGATCGGGGATTTTCGAGATGCTGGTCACCATGTCCCGAATCTGATCGGCTTTTTTTACCGGGTCGTTCTTGGCTTCATCCATCAATAACGATGCTTTGAACTGGATAAAATCCTTGGCATTCGATTCAAGGTAAGAAACCAACTGCTCGTATGAATTTTTGCGTGCGAAGCTGTCGGGATCCTCGCCATCGGGGAATGTACAGACTTTAACGTTCATGCCTTCCTCGAGGATCAGGTCGATGCCGCGTACCGACGCGCGGAGTCCGGCGGCATCACCATCGAAAAGCACCGTGATGTTTTTGGTGAGTCGGTTTATCAAACGGATTTGGTCGGGAGTCAGTGCGGTTCCCGATGAGGAAACCACATTTTCGATTCCGGCTTGTTGGAACTGGATAACATCGGTATAACCTTCTACCAGATAACAGTTATTTTGTTTTGCGATCGCTTGTTTTGCATGGTAAATTCCGTACAGGACTTTACTCTTATGGTAAATATCGCTTTCGGGCGAATTCAGGTATTTGGCGGCTTTTTTATCATTGGTTAAAATCCGCCCGCCAAAACCAAGTACGCGACCCGACATGCTGTGAATCGGAAAAATCACGCGGGCCCGGAAACGGTCGATCAGTTTATCTTCCTTGACAATGGTGAGTCCGGTGCTTTCGAGGAATTCAAGTTTGTAGCCTTTCCCGAGTGCTTCTTTTGAAAACGCATCCCAGGATTCGGGCGAATAACCGAGTCCGAACTTTTTTATGGTTTCATTCGTAAATCCGCGTTCCTTGAAATAACTATAGCCAATCGCTTTGCCTTCATCGGAATTCATCAAAACATCGTGAAAATATTTTTGGGCGAATTCGGATACCAGGTACATGCTTTCCCGCAAATCGGTGTTGGCTTTCTCCTCGTCGGTTTTTTCGGTTTCCTCGATCTCGATGTTGTATTTTTTGGCGAGATAGCGAATTGCCTCCGGATATGTGAAATGTTCGTGTTCCATCAGGAAAGCTACCGCGTTCCCTCCTTTTCCCGAGCTGAAATCCTTCCAGATCTGCTTCACCGGCGATACCATAAACGATGGCGAGCGCTCGTCGCTGAACGGGCTTAGCCCTTTGAAATTACTTCCTGCGCGCTTGAGCTGGACGAAATCGCCGATGACTTCCTCAACGCGAACAGTTTCAAATACGGTATCGATTGTGGCTTTTGAGATCAACTTGAAATGTTTGGTGGTAAAGATAATTGAAAATATTTCAGAGTTCAGATTTCAGATTTCAGAATTACTGATGCTAACTACAATTGTGAATGGTGGATTGTGAATTGGGCGAACGGAGCGAAGCTAATTGTAAACGAGCAAGCACGAATCGAATTATGATGCTTGATCCAAAACTGCGGCCTAGCCCTGATGGCAGCGGTATCCTTTTTTGAGCTTCTTTAGCGAGAAAAAGATATAGCGGACAGCAGGAAATTGCTTCAACAAAAAAAAAGCGCCCCGAAGAGCGCTCAAGCAATAACCCAAACTAACTAATTTAGATCGAAACGCAGGCCAAGAGAAATGTTGTGTTGATCGACGCTATTGTTTTTAAACATCGGATTCAGGTCGTATTTCATGTAAAGGCTTAATTCCTTATATCCGATATAACCACTCAACCCATAATTCCAGTCGTCAACATTGAAGTTTCCTTTTGTCTTTTCCTTAATCCGATAGCCCGATTCTTTATAATTCAAAATCTGTTTTGAATTGGTGTTATAACCCACGAAACCACCAATTCCAAATCGAAATCCCTTGTGGGTCCTAAAGATTTTCTGCCCATCTTTTTCTTCCGTTTTTGAAAAATCGAATTCAAGGTGCAACGGGATCGTAACAAAAACGTTTTTAAAATAGCTGTCTTTCTTTCGCAAATGGTGCGGCGAGGTTTCAAGAACGGTTTCGCTGCCATTATCGACGAAATAGCGATTTTCAGTCGGCGCCAGATGATTGTAGACTCCTGTAACTCCGTACTTGAAGTGCAGCAGGTTATTATCCTTCAGGATTCTGCTGTTCCATGTCACACCCCACTCCCAAAATACAGACCGCAAATACCCGAAGTCTGAATGCGCAATGGAATTATTTGTTATGAGATTATTGAATCCGGATGCAATGACGAACTGTGATGTAGTGCGATATTCTCCGGCCGGCGGCGTTTTTCGACTGTCGCGAATTTTAAATCCGGGTAAGACCAGGTCGATTCTTCTGCCGGTGGTATCTTTTTCGATAATTTTCCCGTCAACTTGCTCCTGAACCAGTATCCGAAGCTGCTCCTGTGCCCCGGCGGTCCTGGTTTCGATATTTTTAGCGCGGGTCTCGGCGAACTCAAGTTTTTTCTCGTCGGCTTCTTCGGAAGTGATCTCGCCTTTTTCGAGTTGCTCGTTCACCCATTCGACCTCGCTTTTCAACGCGGCTTTTTCTTCTTTTGTGATTTGCTCGATTTTATCCGCTATCGCTTTTGCGCGGGTTTCAAATGTTTGCGCGGTGATATCGGTTACAAAAAGGCATAGTAATCCCGCTAAGTAAATTGTAAAATTTCTCATGATTTTGATTTTGGATGTTTGATTAATGATTTTCGTCTTCGATGTTTCGGTTTGCCAATGCGACTTTGACGCTTTGATAATTCTTGCCGACTTTATTCAGCACTTTTTCGCGGAATGTCAACTCGACTTCGCCATCGACTTGCGAAAGCAGGCTTTTGGCATTGACCTTAACCGTTTTGGTTTGATTTTGATTGATTGTTGGTTGGACAACTGCCAGAAGCTCGTCAGCCTTGACAATGTCCGTTTTTTGATTGATGGTTTCTGGCGCAGCATCATTGCTGATTACGGGTAACTGCTCCTTTTGGATTTGTGCGATATGATTTTGATTTAATCTTCTCGATGAAACCGGTTGCTTATTATCTTCATTTTTCAGATTTTGCTCTGATGATGCAATTGCGGTTTGTTCAATTACTTTTGCCTTTTCGGGTAAATCACTGCTGATGATTGCAGGTGTTTGCTCGACCGCGATTTTGTTAGTCACTTCAATTTGAGGTTCGCGATTGAAAAAAATCGTTGCGACTAAAGCAAACCCTAAAAAACTTGCCGCTATGTACATCCATCGAAATCTACGCTCAGGTTTCTTCTGCTCGGCAACCGTAAGCATCGCATCAAGCCTGTCCCATGAATTGGCCGATGGCTTTATCTCACGCTGGTTCAGTTTTTCGCTGAACTCCTTCTCCATTTTATTCCGTCCCATATTCGTAATTTTTTTGTTTGTTGAGCTGCTCCTGCAACATTTTCCGGGCGTGCGACAACTGTGATTTCGAAGTTCCTTCATTTATTCCGAGCAGCTCGGCAATTTCTTTGTGTTTGAAACCTTCTATCGCATACAGGTTAAAAATCACCTTATATCCGTCGGGAAGGCTGTCGATCAAAAACTGGATGTCGTCGACACTTAAACCGCTTTCGATATTGTTGAAACTTTCCTCTTTTACAAACTCGTCGTCTATAAAGCTGATATTTTTATTAGCCCTTAAGTATGAGAGGCATTCGTTGATCATAATTCGCCTGATCCAGCCTTCAAAACTTCCTTTGTTCTCGAAATTTTTCAGATTTGCAAAAACTTTCATGAAAGCAGTTATCATCAAATCTTCGGCATGATGGATATCCCTTACATACTGGCGGCAAACGCTCAGCATTTTGGGCGCGAATTTCGAATAGATTTTTTGTTGTGCCTGGCGATTATGGCTGGCTGCCAACGCAATCAATTCGGTTTGATCCTGATGTAATTCGATTACTTTCAACGTGTTTGTCAAGTGGTTCTGCTTCTATAGACGACGCCTAACCAATATTAGTTGCACCAAGTTTCAAAAAAAAATTAAAATTTTTGTATCTAGCTGATTTACAGCGGTCAGTAAAATTACTTTTTTCGCTCGATTACGTAATTGACCATCAGCATAAGCGCTTCTTTGTAGGGAGATTCGGGGAAAGCGTGTAAAAGTTCCAGAGCTTCGTTC
>JADMKR010000108.1 GCA_015478765.1 Flavobacterium sp. | reverse complement strand
CGTTGAGGCTTATCTTTCTTAATGTTCTTAATGGTTAAATTATATACCGCAGATTTGCGTTATTTCTTTACAAACTTCACCAATTGCGTTTTATCAAATGATTTCACTTCCAGGAAGTATATTCCCGAAGATAAACTCGCAACATTCAATTCGCTTTCCAACTGGTTCGAACCTGCTGATTCCGTATTCAGCAAGCGGCCGTTTAAATCGTAAATCGAAATAGTTGAAATACCTGTTCGTGATTTAATGTGCAAGACACTGCTGACCGGGTTTGGATAAACTGAAATTGTATTGATATCCATTTCGGCAATTGACAGGTTCTCTTCGATTACAGTCGTCTCCGTGTTGGTGATAATCGGGAAGTTGTAATCAAAATAAATTTCCGCCTGGTTGTCGAAACTATCTCCTAAAACTAATGTTGGCAAGATCTTTATCTTGAAAAATACGTACCCATCGTTATTGGCGTCATCAAATGGCAATTGGATGTTTTCAAATATAAATTCAACTTCATTGCCGTTTACTATCCTGGTATAAAAATCATGGCTCGCATCAAGGGGCACTAAGCTGTTTATATCAAATTTAGCAGCGTCCAATACATCTCTTACTACTACATTGGTTGCGTTTGCCGTTCCATTGTTTTCAAAACGGATGATATAGTGAACAAAGTTGCCAATATACTCCGGTGTCACTGTATTTCCTTCCAGGCAGGTGATGTCGTTGGGATCATATGAATTTACCAACGTTTGATTCAAAGTAAAAATATTGTTGACGGGCGTTTCGTCCACCGCACCATAGCCAATCGTTGCGGTGTAATCAACTATATCGCCGCCATTCAAAGGAAAATCGGGGTGGGTTGGTGTGTTTAACAACAACGAAAAAATGATTTCCCGGGTTTCAAACGGTAGCAAGTTGGCATAATTCCAACTCAAATTCCCCGCACTCTGGCTACTTACATTAGGAATGGCCGATGAGAAGTTGGCTGTGTTTTCATCATACGTTAAAGCAATGATCCCCGACAAAGTCGATGTTCCATTATTTTTGTAAACAATCTTGAAATTGGACTGAAAACCTGGTACACCGTCATTAATCGGTATGATATAAATCTCTGCATCGTTGAATATTCCTATTGGCGTAACGCAATAATTCTGCACTGTCGGACTGACATCTGTCGGGAAACTTAGATTTATACTTGACGGACTGACGGTCCAATAATCTAAATTGCTCAGTTGGCTGCTCAAAACGTGATTTCCTTCCGGCAATGTGAACGAATATGCGTTTTGATTGTCGGTATAAAATATATCGGAATTCACTCCGTCGGTGACCGTTAATTGCAGGTCGAACACCGGTCCGTTAGTAATAGTCGAACATCCACTGCCAAAATCAACCTGCACATCTCCGGCTACTTCGTAGTATTCGCCTCCTAATACAAACGAACAGTATGAATTGATCACCGGAGGCGTATCACTATTGACCACACCCGATTCAACTGCTGGTAATTCGTCGCGGTCGATACATATAAATTGAACATTGGAGTCGTAATCCAAATAAAATTGCTCCAGCAAATTGCCATTCTTCAAATTCAGCTCCGTGAGACTGCTGTTAAAAATACTAAGATTCTCGGTTTCTACTGTTGACAAATCCAAAGGTGTCTCAACGGGTAAGTTTGTCAACGACAAAAAGCGGACTCCTTCAATATTAGTGAGGCTGATTTGATTCGGATTCAAAAATCCAATACTCAAACTCGAATCCAGATCACTGCTGATATAACCGAAATCACAATTGTCAATTGTCACCAACTGAACGTTGTTGACCATTAAATTACCAATAATTGAATTGTTATTGGTCACTGAAACCGAATGGGCTCCGGCTACATGAACATCTACCAGGTTTTGATTGTTGAAGGCAACGTCCAGATTTGACGGTACCGTACTGTAATCCTCCTGGATAAACTCCACTATTTCCAACAATGGTGACGCATTTATACCTACGACGGTTTGTAGAATATCGGTGTATCTGAAAATAAATTCTTCCAATAATGGACTGTTGGAAATGTCAATGCTTTGCCCTGTAAAATTGGCGATGGTCAAATATTTCAAAGCCGGCATGCCTGCCAGGTTCAATGTGGAATAGTCGCCGGCGTGTATTCTCAGCTCTTCTAAATTGTTATGTGTTCCGAAAATCAGATTATCCGTCAGGTCATAACTTATAACCTTTACGTATTCGAGGTTTGGAAGATTGGTCAAATCAAAAAGCGGATTGTCAAAACCAACGTTCTGAAGTTCGAAATGCGTCATCATCGGATTATTGAAAACAAAACTGTCGATTGAAGACGATAATCGCAGCGATTGCAATGACGGCCAAACACTAAAGTCCATATGAGTGACATCTATGGTAGTTACCCTTAAATGCTGTAAATTGGCAAACTGCTCAAATCCGGATAAACTCTGAATACCATGTGCCATGGTGGTAAATGAAAAACTTGTCACCTGTTGCGCTTCGAGAACCTGGATCTGGCCATCGTTGTTTAAATCGGCATCCGAATCAAAAACCCCATCATCGTTGGTGTCAACGCAATTCCTAGTGGTAAGGTAAGTGAGCAAATCGGGATCGGCGAACTGAATATTCTGACCGAAACCGGAAAGTGAAAACAGCAGAAAGCATATAGTAATTTTATACATAAAAATAGATGTATAGGGCGTTTGATTGTGCGTATCCAACTCACCGCAAGGTAAATGAAAGATTTTGAATATTTTTTTGAACGGAAAAAGTTTTTGTTGAAAGTCAAAATATTTATGATTTGAACGATTAAATCACGAAGAAAATTCGTTTCGTGGAGGAAAAACCCTGATCGAAAATTGATAAGAAATGGGTACTTTTATCACACGAATATTTTATACGCCGAAAACCAATTAACAGCAAACAAAAAACCTATGAACGAGATTATTTGCCCGAATTGTAAAAAAGCATTTAAAGTGGACGAAGCCGGCTTTGCTGATATTCTAAAGCAAGTCCGCGATCATCAATTTGAAGAAGAACTGCAAAACCGACTGCATCTTGCCGAAAAGGATAAAGAGAGCGCCGTGAAATTAGCCGAGGCAAATTTGCGCAATTCCCTGCAGGAGCAGATCGCTAAAAAAGATCAGGAACTTGCTGCATTAAAGTCGCAGAATGAAATAGCATTAGCCGAAAAACTGAATAGGAAAGATGCTGAAATTACGCAGCTGAAAGCCAAAATGGAAAGTGTCGATGTCGAGAAAAAACTTGCAATCAACGAGGCTGTTCAAAAGATCGAAAGAGAACGGGACACTTTAGCACATGAGGTGAAGACAAAAGAACTTGAAAAACAAAATTTGGAAAATTCGCTAAAACAGCAATTTTCTACCGAGTTGCAAGGCAAAGAGGCGATCATCAAATTCAAAGATGAGGAGCTCGCCCGCGTGAAAGACATGAAGTTGAAATTATCCACTAAAATGTTGGGCGAATCGCTTGAGCAGCACTGCGAAACTGAATTCAATAAACTCAGGGCGACAGGCTTTCAAAAGGCATATTTTGAAAAAGACAACGATTCGAGGTCGGGAAGCAAAGGCGATTACATCTACCGCGAGTCTGACGATGCAGGAAATGAAATCATTTCGATCATGTTTGAGATGAAAAATGAATGTGACGAAACCGCCACTAAAAAGAAAAATGAAGATTTTCTGCGGGAACTTGACAAAGATCGAAGGGAGAAAAAGTGCGAATACGCGGTATTGGTTTCGTGCCTGGAAGCGGAAAGTGATTTTTACAATTCGGGAATTGTGGATGTTTCTTATAAATATCCGAAGATGTATGTGGTGCGGCCACAATTTTTCATTCCGATCATTACTTTGCTTCGAAACGCCGCCATGAACTCGATTCAATACAAAGCGGAGTTGGCATTGGTGCGAAGCCAGAATATAGACATTACCAATTTCGAGGAAAAGATCCAGAAATTTAAAGACGGTTTTGCTCGGAATTATGATTTGGCCAGCAGGAAGTTTAAAGATGCAATCGACGGGATCGACAAAACCATAAGAGAATTGCAGAAAACGAAGGAGGCGTTGTTGTCGTCGGAAAACAATTTGCGGCTGGCGAATGAAAAGACGGAGGATTTAACCATTAAAAAACTGACTTATAACAACCCGACGATGAAGGCGAAGTTTGGGGAGGTTAGTTCTGGGGAGTAGAATGTTTTTCTGCCACAGATTGGGCTGATGTTCGCAGATTTTTTGAACCATTAAGTGCATTGAGTTCGTTAAGTTGCTCTTAATGTTCTTAATGGTTAATTTTCTGGCCACAGATTACGCAGATTTTCAAAGATTTTTTGAACCATTAAGTGCGTTAAGTCTTATAACTCTTAATGTTCTTAATGGTTTGTTTTTTTTGCCACAGATTGCGCAGATTTTCAAGGATTTTTGAACCATTAAGTGCGTTAAGTTCG
>JADMKR010000107.1 GCA_015478765.1 Flavobacterium sp. | reverse complement strand
AAAAGCGGCGTGGCCACACGTTTTCCCAGAATCCTGCGGTGGCGGCATGATAAGGGGATAAACGATGCCAATACGATTGAGGAATTAAAAAACATGATCTGCTGATGAACCGAACTGAACTTTTTGCCTTGGCCGAAAGCTGGTTTGAAAGACAAGGCTGGCAGTCGTTTCCATTTCAGACGCAAACCTGGACCGCATTTTTGCAAGGTAAAAACGGCCTGCTGAACGCTCCCACGGGAAGCGGCAAGACCTATGCATTGTGGTTTCCCATCGTTCTTGATTATGTAAAGAACAATCCGCAATACAAAACAAAACATAAAGCGGGAATCAAAGCGATCTGGATAACACCATTGCGCGCACTGTCGGTCGAAATCAAGCAGGCGGCCGAGCGCGTCATTACCGATCTTGATGTGCCACTTAATGTAGGCATCCGCTCGGGAGATACCACCACTAAAGAACGCGCGCAACAAAAGGTAAAAATGCCCGACCTGCTGATCACGACTCCGGAAAGCCTGCAGCTTTTACTGGCAAGCAAAGGTTATGAAAAGCTATTTTCGAACTGTTCGGCAATTGTGATCGATGAATGGCATGAATTGCTAGGAACAAAACGGGGCGTGCAAACAGAACTCGCACTATCCCGACTCAAAACAATCGCTCCTAAAATGCGGATTTGGGGAATATCGGCCACTATCGGTAATTTGGAACAGGCACGTCAGGTCCTGCTTGGCCCTAATTCCGAAGCGCTGGAAAATTCTGTGTTGATACGCGCGTTCATCAATAAGAAAATAAAGATCATGTCGATTATTCCTGAGCAGATGGACACCTATCCGTGGCGCGGGCATATGGGACTGCATCTCCTGGATGAGGTGGCGCCGATTATCCGTCGAAGTAAAACAACGCTGATATTTACCAATGTCCGTTCCGCATGCGAAATTTGGTTTCAGCGATTGCTGGAACGATATCCGGAGTTTGCCGGTGAAATAGCGATGCACCACGGAAGCATTAGTCGCGAAACCCGCCTGTGGGTCGAACAGGCTATACGGAACGAAGAACTCAAAGTGGTAGTTTGCACTTCGAGTTTGGATCTGGGTGTCGATTTTGCACCGGTGGAAACAATCATACAAGTTGGCGGGCCAAAGGGCGTTGCCCGGTTCCTGCAAAGAGCAGGACGAAGCGGCCACCAGCCTGGTAAAGAGAGTGTGATCTATTTTCTTGCGACGCATGCGATTGAACTCGTCGAAGCATCGGCGTTGAAAAAAGCCGCGCAAACCAATACAGTCGAGGACAGAATTCCATATTTGGCAAGTTGGGATGTACTGGTTCAGTACCTGAATACGTTGGCAGTCTCCGATGGGTTTATGCCGGATGCGATTTACAATGAGGTTAAACAGACTTTCTGCTATCAGTCGATTACCCCTGAGAATTGGCAATGGCTGCTTAATTTCATATCGGCCGGGAGCCAGAGCCTGCAAGCCTATGACGAATATAAAAAAGTGGATATTGACGAGAATGGCTGTTATCGCATTACCAACAAGGCCACGGCAATGCATCATAGAATGTCGATCGGAACTATTGTGGGCGATGCGGTAATGAATGTCAAATTCCTCGGTGGCGGTTACATCGGTACGATCGAAGAGTGGTTCGTTTCAAAACTCAAGCCGGGCGATGTTTTCCAGTTTGCCGGTAAGAAACTCGAATTGTACCGAATTAAGAATATGGAAGTCCTGGTGCGGAAATCTACTGCCAAACCGTCGAAATTCGCAAGTTGGCTTGGAGGCCGCATGGCGCTGTCGGCACAAATGAGCGAATTGATGCGACAGGAATTATATGCTGCAAACCACAACGGGAAGTCGCCTGAACTGGTGGCCCTCGAGCCGGTTTTTAGGCGGCAAAGAAAAGAATCGATTGTTCCCGATGCCAACGAATTTCTGATAGAAACATTTAAAACCCGTGAGGGCTATCACGCCGTTTTTTATCCGTTCGAAGGCCGTTTCGTTCACGAAGCGCTGGCGAGTTTGTTAGCTTATCGGATAAGTTTACTGTCGCCAATCAGTTTCTCATTAGCTTATAACGATTATGGCTTCGAACTCTTGTCGGATCAGGAAATCGACATGCAGAATGTGCTTGACAACGATCTATTTGCACCCGATTATGTTCACGAGGATTTGCAGAAGAGCTTGAATGCAACCGAAATGGCCCGACGAAAATTTCGCGATATTGCTATCATCGCAGGACTGGTTTTTACTGGATTTCCCGGTAAGATCGTCAAAGCAAAACATTTGCAGAGCAGCTCGCAATTATTGTTTGAAGTTTTTCGGGATTATGAACCCGATAACTTACTTTTGCAACAGGCATTTCGGGAGACATTTGAGCATCAGCTTGAGGAAGGCCGATTGATATTGGCACTGGAGAGAATCCGGGATCAGCAGAAGGTTTGGAAGCAATGCGAAAAGCCCACACCCTTCAGTTTTCCGATTAGCACCGACCGCCTGCGTGAACGATTGTCCAGCGAAACATTGGCCGATCGGATTCGAAAAATGACTGCCGCTTATACGAAATTTGATTAATGACTTTACCCATTTCGATTAAAGGACACGACCTCATCCTGCACTGTTCGGGAGCGATGTACTGGCCTGCAAGGAAAATTTTGTTTATATCCGATGTCCACCTCGGCAAGGTGACGCATTTCCGGAAACATGGTGTGGCGCTGCCTCCTAATTCTGTTGCTGGGAATTTCGTGCAACTCACCAAAGTCGTGAATAAGTTTTTGCCCGACAGGATTTTCTTTCTGGGTGATTTGTTCCACAGCAAAATCAATAACGAGTGGAACCTGTTTGAATCCTGGGTTGAAACGGTGGATGCCAATATCGTCCTGGTGGCCGGCAACCACGATATAATCGCTCCGCAGAAATATTTTGACCTGGGAATCGATGTTGTTAGCGAGATCCAATACGGCGAGTTTTTATTAACGCACCATCCTGAAGAGCGTGAAGGATTTTTTAATTTATGCGGCCACATTCATCCCGGCATACTTCTGCAGGGATTTGGACGGCAGTATCTCGAACTGCGTTGTTTTTTTAAAAAGCCCGCACAGATGATACTGCCGGCTTTTGGCGAATTCACGGGCAAATATGTTCTTCGGCCAACATCGGCGGATACGGTTTATGCCATTACTAAAGACGATGTTATTTTGGTTGAAACAAAATCGGCGATCCGCAATTGAACTTATAGAAACAGGAAATTTAGTACTATGGAAGAAAGTTATTCTGGGCCAAATAATGCGGCCAATTTAAAAAGGTACAGTAATTGAAAGGAAGTCCGTTTGCCGACGAAAATCCTCTTATTGACAACTTTTTTTGAAAGCATAACATACTTAGAAAAAATTCTTACTTTTACACATTAAACTGCGAAAAGAACAATGATCCAAAACAAAAATTACGTAGAAATTTTGCTGGTAGACGATGATCAGGATGATAGAAATATTTTCAGTGACGCGCTTAGCGAATTGAAGATAGAAACTAATCTGACAATGCTGGAAGACGGTCGGGACCTGGTAAGCTTCTTGGAAAATCCTAAAACTAAAATGCCGGATATCCTTTTTCTCGATTTAAATATGCCGTACAAATCGGGTGTTGAATGCTTGAAAGATATTCGTAAAATCGAAAAATTCAGGAACCTTTCCATAGCAATATACTCTACGTCAACTTCGGAAAAAGATATGGAGGATACCTTTGTGAATGGAGCCAATATCTATATCAAGAAGCCGAATGACTTCGCCAAATTGAAAAAAGTGTTGAATGATGTTGTAAGTATAAATTGGCAATTCCACACTTCGTCACTCAATAAAGAGACATTCCTATTGAATATTTAGAAAATCTGTAAAACTGAAAAGCCTCCCACTCAGGGAGGTTTTTTTATGGAAATTATATAAAATTGGATTCTACATCTATAAGCATCAGCCAGTCATTTAATGGCATATTTGTAGAGTAGTGCGCCAAATCGTAAATTTATTTCTGAGCGAGACGTGTTAAAAATTGCCTTTTGCTGTCAATATTTATGCAACTGGCCATATTTTTATTGGCACCAAACTAATAATGAATTCATTTGAAACTGAATAAATACGTTCGAAAAAGCTTGAAAATCCTTCTCTGGATCATTGGTTCGGTAGTTGGCTTATTGCTTTTAATCATTATTCTCATTCAGGTTCCTGCGGTTCAAAATTTCGCAAAAGATAAAGCGGTTACCTACCTTCAGGACAAAATCAAAACGCCTGTTCGCATCGATCGTTTGGATATCGATTTTCCTAAAAAAGTGGTGCTTGAAGGCGTTTTCTTCCAAGATCAACACGGAGATACATTATTGCTGGGCGACCGTTTGGCGGCCGATATCAGCTTGTTTAAACTTCTCAACAATAAACTGGAAATCAATTCAATTGAACTGGAAGGGATAATTGCACACATACACCGCGACAGTGATTCGGTTTTTAACTTTGATTATATCGTAAATGCCTTTGCTTCCGATACGCCAAAAGATACTACTGCGGCAGCAATGGAAATTTCGCTGTCAAAGATAAATCTGAACCGCATCCGGGTTCGTTTTGACGACCGCATCACAAAAAATGATCTGGCATTTTCACTGAATCATTTCGATACCAATATCACAAAATTTGACCTGCCTAACACCGAGTTCACAATTCCTAAAATTTCCATGGATGGCCTGACAGTGCAACTTAAACAGGGTGAGTTGGTCAAGGAAATCGGAGAGGAAACGGAAAAGATCGCCGATTCTATGGCGCAGCGGCCCAACTTCCGACTGGATCTCGGCGAAATTGATTTCAGGCGAATAGCCGTATCCTACGATAATGCCGGTACCCACTTAGACACGGGAATGTCGCTTGATAAATTATTCGTGAAGTTCAATGAAACTAACATGAAAGAGCAACTGATCGATATCGATAAGTTCAATCTTGCGGGTCTGAAAGGCAAACTTGCCATAGGGAAGTACAAAATTGAAAGATCGGAGCAGCCGGTTGCCAATTCGCCGTCGACGCCAAATAACTGGCGGTTGAAACTCAGAGATTTGAAATTGGAGGACATCGCTTTTAAGTTCGACGATGAAAATTCAATCCCCGTCGCTTCCGGCATAGATTACAAACATCTCGACCTGAATGATTTTAACCTTGATGCTGCCAATATAAATTATTCTGCTGATATTATTTCGGGAGAGATTGCCCAACTGAATGTCAGCGAGGGAAGTGGTGTGGAAATTCAACAGTTGCAGACCGATTTTTATTACGGTCAGACAAACGCCTATTTGAAAAATCTGTACTTAAAGACACCACAAACATTGCTGCGCGATGAAATTATCGTGACATATCCGTCGCTCGACGCATTGGCAGACAACATAGCTGAGCTTGGCATCGATGCAAATCTTGCCGGAAGTCGGGTCGGTTTTAAGGACGTACTTCTTTTCGCTCCGGGATTGAGAAATACCAACCCGTTTAAAAGCAACCCAAATGCAATAATGTACATCAACGGCAAAGTGAATGGAACCGTCGATAATCTTACAATTCCCAATTTGGAAATCAGTGGAATCGGTTCTACCCGAATTGCCGCCAGCGGCAGGATTACCGGACTTCCGGATGCAGAAAACGCCTATTTCGACCTCGCAATCCGGGATTTCAGGTCTACCTCAGTCGATATTGCAGGTTTTGTCCCTCCCGGAACAATTCCAAATACCCTGCGGTTACCAGCTCAGCTCGGTTTAAAAGGAACTTTTAAGGGGGCAATTTCAAATTTCACGACCAATCTCGACGTCCGGACAAGTTCAGGCAATGCAAAGATCAAAGCGGCATTTGACCAACGTGTAAAGAATCGCGAACGATATGACGCCGATATTGTGGTCGACAATTTTGATGTTGGCCGATTGATCAAAAACGATTCTATTGGTCGGATCAGTCTGAACGCCAAGGTAAAAGGAACGGGTCTCGATCCGCAAACGGCCAGCGCAACTCTTGACGGAAAATTGATAAAAGCCGAATTTAACGGCTACACTTATAACAACCTTAATTTAGTGGGCGGAATAGATAACGGCGCTTACAATGTAAATGCAGACATGAATGATCCGAACTTGACATTCGACCTTGCTGCGACCGGCGGATTCGAAGACAAATTTCCTTCGGCAAAACTTAGACTGAACCTTGATATTGCTGACCTCGAAAAACTGAATCTGCATGCCGGCGTTTTGAAAATGCGCGGAAAACTCGATGCCGATTTCACCAATACAAATCCCGATAATCTCAACGGTAGCCTCAGTGCTTACCACCTGGTAGTGGCTACGGCCGAAGATCAGTTTATTCTCGATTCTATTACCATGGTCGCGGTCTCCACGGCCGAGATTGATTCGATTTCTTTAAAATCCCAATTTCTCAGAGCCGATATCCGCGGTAAATATGAATTGACGCAAATTGGAACCGCTTTGACAAATTCAATCGCAAAGTATTACGACACTGCTCCACAAGTAGCCAAAACGCCAACCACGCCGCAGGAGTTTGCGTTTGAACTACGGGTTAATGACGACCCGATCCTGACCAAGCTGGTTCCGCAAATTGAACGTTTGGAGCCGATCGATATTTCCGGCCGATATAATTCAGAAGGTGATACAATAGTTGTAAATGGTTCCATACCGAGGCTCGTATATGGCAGCAACACAATTTCGGGCGGAGTTTTGAATATCAATACGGAAGCCGATTCACTTGTAGTGAATTTACATATCGACGAGATTGAAAACAGTCAGTTTTTACTGCCAAATACTACGCTGACTGCTAATATCGGCAATAACGTCATCAATTACGACCTGTCGGTGCGCGATCTAAAGGAAGATGAGCGATATGCAATCTCGGGAACTTTGGCCTCCGTAGATGGCAATACCGAAATCAACCTGGATCCGAATGGGCTTGTGTTAAATTATGAACAGTGGAGTATAGATCCGTCCAATTTATTGCGCCTGGGAGACGATGGTATTTACGCCAATGAATTTGAACTTGCCCGGGAAGGGAGCAGCATCAAACTGCAATCACAATCAGATTCACCCAACGCGCCTTTGAATGTTGAATTCAGCGATTTTGAAATTGAAACGCTGACTGGCATCGCCCAAAAAGAAGGTGAGGACGGCCTTGCAATGGGAGGAACCATTAACGGATCGACAGAACTCCGCGATATGACAACGCGGCCGGTTTTCGTTGCTGATATGACGGTGGAGAATTTCAGTTTCCGCAAGGATACCGTTGGAAACATCAATATCAAGGTTAATAACGAGGTCGCTAATACGTATGACGCAAATGTCGAAATCACCGGCCAGGGAAATCAGGTGAATCTCGATGGATTATATCGCGCCGATAGCGGTAGTTTTGACCTGACGCTCGACATGGAACGATTACACCTGAAGAGTGTGCAGGGATTCACCATGGGCAACATGACCAACAGCAGCGGCTATTTATCGGCCGATATGAAAATTACCGGAACTACCGAACAACCCAACATTCGGGGCAAACTTAAATTCAATGACGGCGCTTTTACCATCACGCCTTTAAATTCAAGCTTCAAACTTGTCAACGATGAAATTACGTTTACCGATCAGGGAATGGTTTTCAACCGGTTCTCGCTCAGTGATGAACAAGATAATATTCTGTCTGTTAACGGCTGGGTACTTACGCAAACGTATCGCGATTTCGGCTTCGATCTGCAGGTGCGTGCCGATAACTTTCGGGCCATCAACTCCACTGCACAGGATAACGAACTTTATTATGGAACGTTATATCTCGACACAAGGTTGGATGTTGGCGGAACGTTGGCCGAGCCGGTGGTCAATGGATCGATTAAAATTAATGAGGAGACCGATTTGAGCATTGTTTTGCCACAGTCTGATCCTTCCATTGCCGATCGCGAAGGTATTGTCGAATTCATCGATCAGGATAATCCGCAATTGACCGAAAGGCTAAACGTAGCAGTAGATTCGCTCAATCAGTCCGATTATAAAGGAATGAACATCGCAGTCAATGTAGAGATCGTCGAGGAAGCGGAACTTTCACTGATCATCGATAAAGGAAACGGTGATTATCTAAGCTTGAAAGGCGAAGGCCGACTTAGTGGGGGAGTAGACCCTTCGGGAAAAACAAGTCTTACGGGGCGCTACGAAATCACCGAAGGTGCATACGAGATGTCGTTCAATTTTATACGCCGCCGATTCGAAATCCGTAAAGGCAGTTATATTCAATGGAATGGTGAACCTACCGATGCTCTGATTGATATCACAGCGGTTTATACGGCCAATACGGCACCAATCGATCTGGTGGGCGACCAATTGCCGGCAGCGGTGCGCAATACCTATAAACAGCGGCTTCCTTTTGAAACCGAACTGAAAATGAACGGTGAGCTCCTAAAGCCTGAAATTACGTTTGATATCGTCCTGCCGGAAGGTAACTATGGGGTGTCATCCGAAATCGTGGAGACCTCACGTGCAAAGCTGGCCGAATTACGTCAGCAACCGTCGGAACTGAACAAACAAGTATTCGCGTTGTTGCTGTTAAACCGATTTATTGGGGAAAATCCATTTGCCAGCGAAGCGGGTTCTGCAAGTGCCGAGACATTGGCGCGTCAGAGTGTGAGTAAGATTCTTTCTCAACAACTGAATGACCTAGCAGGTGATTTGATATCAGGCGTCGAACTCGACTTCGATCTTGAGTCGACCGAAGATTATACAACCGGTCAACGTGAAGACCGCACCGATTTGAATGTGGGCGTGTCAAAACGCCTGTTAAACGACCGATTGAAAGTTACCGTAGGCAGCAGCTTTGGTTTGGAAGGGCCACAACAGGAAAATCAAGACGCGACGAATATTGCGGGCGATGTATCAATCGATTATCAGCTTACCAAAGACGGCCGCTATATGGTTCGCGCCTATAGAAAGGATGAATATCAGGTAGCACTTCAGGGTCAGGTTATCGAAACCGGCGTCGCATTCATAATAACAATGGATTATAATGAATTCCGCGAATTGTTCCACCGCACCGAAGAGGAAAAAAGACAAAAGCGCCAACAAAAACGCCGCGAACGGGAATTGAAAGAGAAGGAGCGTAAGGAAGCCGAAGACATATTGAAAGAACGCGAAGAAAAGCGGAATGCTGAAGCCAAAACCGAAACCGAATCTGAAGAAGTGGAGACAAAAGATAAAGATTAACGATATGAGTAAAAATTATTTCCCATTACTTATACTGACGTTGCTATTTGCGGCCTCTTGCAGCAATACTAAATATCTTGCCGAGGGTGAATTACTATATATTGGTGGCGATGTAAAAATTGAAGACAGCGAAGGCACCCGAAAAGAGCGGAAATTACTGCGTGCTGAATTGGAAGGAATGCTTCGGCCAAAACCCAACTCCAAAATACTCGGCCTTCGGCCAAAACTATACGCATATAATATTGCCGGAAAACCAAAGAAAACCAAAGGCCTGCGGCATTGGCTTCGCACGAAAGTAGGTGAGCCGCCAGTTCTTTTCAGTCAGGTCGATCTTGATTACAACGCCGATGTGCTTCAGAATTACGCTGAAAATAAAGGTTATTTCAAAGCCAGGGTTTCGGCCGATTCATCCAGTCGGAAGAAGAAAGCTAAGGCGCATTATACCATTCGCACGGGCAAACGTTATACGATCAAAGATGTGACATTTCCACCGGGACTTACGCAAATTGATACCGCCGTCATTGCGACGAAATCGGAGACATTCTTAAATCCGGGTGATCCTTTCGATTTGGATTTGATAAAAGCCGAACGCGTGCGAATCGACAGCAAACTGAAAGAGAAGGGCTATTTCTACTTCAATCCCGATTTTTTGCTGGTTCAGGTCGACAGTACCGTAGGAACACAACAGGTGGACTTGCTCGTGAAGGTGAAAGACGACACGCCAACGAATGCCAGGACGATGTACCGCATCAATGATATTTTCATTTATCCGAACTTCACGATTAACCGCGACACTATGAATCTGCGTCTCGAGGATATCGAAAACTATAAAGACTTCACCATTATTGACAAGAAAGATCTCTTCAAACCACGGGTTTTCGACCGTACGATGTTCTTCAAGAAAGGTGATTTGTACAACCGTACCGATCATAATTTGGCGCTAAACAGACTTGTCAACCTGGGAACATTCCAATTCGTTAAAAATCAGTTCCGCGTAACTGACAGCATAAACAACATGCTTGATACATATTATTACCTGACGCCGCACCAGAAAAAATCGATCAGGGTGGAAGTGTTGGGTAAAACCAATTCGGCCAATTATGCCGGAACAGAACTAAATGTCAATTGGAGTAATCGAAATACGTTCCGCGGAGCCGAGCTATTGACTATTTCGGCTTTTGGCGGTTTGGAAGTACAGGTTTCAGGCCAAAACAAAGGGTTCAATGTTTACCGCGCGGGTGCCGAGGCAAATTTAGTTTGGCCCCGATTCGTATCGCCGTTTAAACATGTTGTATCCAGTGCTTTCGTACCGCGTACCCGTGCTATGCTAGGCTACGAATTCCAGTTTAGGTCACAACTCTACTCTTTAACATCGGCTAAAGCATCCTTCGGATATCTTTGGAAAGAAAATATACGAAAAGAGCACGAATTAAAAGTGACCGAGATCAATTACGTTCGTCCGATGAATGTCACGCCGCTTTATCAGGAGCAAATAGATGAGAACCCGTCACTGGCGAAAGTGATCGAAAAACAATTGATTTTCGGACCGACTTATTCGTATACCTATACAAATACAATGGAAACGGCGCGAAAACACACCATTTACTATAAAGGATTGCTTGACCTCGCGGGAACGATTGCCGGTTTGGCGACTGGCGCCAATGTAAAAGAAGAAGAGCCGGTTAAGATTTTCGGAGTGCCGTTCAGTCAATATGTTAAAGCCGAGAACGAATTTCGTCATTACCTCAAGCTTGGTCTGTCGTCACAACTTGCCAGCAGAATCATAGTCGGCACCGGCTACGGTTACGGAAATTCAACCGAATTACCTTTCATAAAACAATTTTTCATCGGAGGAACAAATAGTATTCGTGCATTCAGGGCTAGATCCATCGGCCCGGGAACATATAAGGAACCTACCGATGCCAGTTCGTTTTTACCCGATCAGTCAGGTGATTTGAAACTGGAACTGAATACCGAATATCGTGCGAAGTTATTTAGCGTGGTACACGGAGCAGTATTTGTCGATGCCGGCAATATCTGGCTTGTGAATGAAGATGAAAATAAGCCGGGTGCAAAAATATCGGGTGACTTTCTTAAAGAACTTGCGGTAGGAACGGGGGTAGGTTTACGATTCGACCTTTCATTTTTGATACTGCGAACCGATCTTGCTTTCCCGCTGCGAAAACCTTATCTGCCCGAAAATGAGCGATGGGTTTTGGACCGTGTGAATTTTGGCTCCAGTTCATGGCGCAAGGAAAATCTCGTTTTTAACCTTGCGATCGGTTATCCTTTCTAAAAACAAAATCCGGCTTAGTGCCGGATTTTCATTTAGTTAGCTTTTTTTTTAGCAATTCAATAGATCGTTGGTTACCAATTTAAACTTCCAGTAGGTAATCCGGGTTTGCAACCAAAGCTTTGAAGTGACTATTTTAATAGGATTGGTGCTCATAATCTTGTTTTTTAGGTGTCTTACAAAAATGCAACTATTTAGAACCACGGTTGTTATAGAATTTATTGGTGCGGTTGTACAATTCGCACTTCTGCTAATAATATAACTTTTGTGTTAAATTGTATAAGTGGACTATTGTTAAAATGGCAAACTTTGTTCAAAATGTGATTTCATGAAAGCATTATGGAAAGGTGGCATTAGCTTCGGACTGGTAAATATTCCGGTGCGATTGTACAGCGGTGCGGTAGCTCACCGGATTGACTTGGACATGGTCCGTAAGAAAGATCAATGTGCGATTCAATATGTGCGCATTTGCAAGAAAGATGGCAAGGAAGTTCCCTGGGATGAAATTGCAAAAGGTTATCGAAAGGAAAATGGCGATTATGTGATTTTGGATAAGAGTGATTTCGAAAAAGCGATGCCCGAGAAAACTCAGATGATCGAAATATTTGAATTTGTCCTTGAAGATGAAATTCCTTCCCAATATTTGGAGAAGCCGTATATAGTCGAACCCGATAAATCGGCCGCAAAAACCTATGCACTGCTTCGGGAGGCATTGAAGAAATCAGGTAAAGTGGGTCTTGCCAAATTTGTACTGCGAAGTGCCGAACATCTCGGTATCTTAAAAGTGGAAGACAATGCCATACTGCTGATACAAATCCGGTTCGATCAGGATCTACGGGATCCCAATGAAGCGAAAATTCCGACCGATATAAAAATTCAGAAGAAGGAACTTGATATGGCGATGACGATAATTGATCAGCTGACCGAAAAATTCGAACCCGAAAAATACAAGGACACGTATAAAGACGAATTGATGAAACTGATAAATAAAAAAGCAGCGGCAGCGAAGGGCAAGAAAACGACTGAAAAAGAGGAACCCAAGCCGCGTGCTAAAAAGACCAAAGACGACGACGATCTATTGGCTCAATTAAAAGCCAGCCTGGAAGCAATAAAGAACTAAAATGGCCCTTGAAAAGTACAATACCAAACGCGATTTTAATAAAACCAAAGAACCCAAAGGCGTAAAGAAACCTTCAAAAGGCGATTTGCGATTTGTAGTTCAAAAGCATGCTGCGTCAAGGCTTCACTATGACTTCCGACTTGAAATTGATGGCGTTCTCGTAAGTTGGGCGGTGCCAAAAGGACCATCTGCCGATCCAGCCGATAAGCGATTGGCCATGCAAACCGAAGATCACCCGATGGATTACATAGACTTCGAAGGAACAATCCCCAAAGGTCAGTACGGAGGTGGAACGGTCATGGTTTGGGATATTGGAACTTACCACGCCGAGGGAAATGATGATTCCAAAAAGGACAATTCCCTGATGAAGAAGCAACTTGCCGACGGATCGATCAAGGTGACATTGAATGGTGAGAAATTAAAAGGTTCGTGGCATTTGGTGCCTATGAAATCAAAAGACGACAGCAAACCCTGGCTGATGATGAAGGCTAAAGATGAGCATGCAGCAACCGACAAGGAGTACGACGGATTATCGGTTTTGACAAAACGTGATCTCGACGAAATAGCCAAAGGAAATGAAGTTTGGCAGTCCAACCGCAATGCCGATGAACCGAAAAATAATTCTACATCAACCACTGCAGATTTTACTCCTGAGGATTTAGCCAATGCAGTTAAAATTTCTGAATTCCCGTCGTGGAAACCCATGTTGGCAACACTGGCCGATGAACCATTTGACAACGCCGATTGGATTTTCGAAACTAAATTCGACGGTTATCGCGCACTGGCGGAAATAAAAAATGGTAAAGCCAAACTCATTTCGCGCAATTCCAACACTTTTACAAAGTATCCTGAAATCGTTGCCGAACTCGAGGATATTTCGAGCGATGTTGTTATAGACGGCGAAATCGTAGTCGAAGACGGTAAGGGGAAAAGCTGGTTTCAATGGTTGCAGCACCGTGGCGAGAAACCCAAGCGTGGCCAACTAAAATTTTATGTTTTTGACATACTTTATTTTAACGGATTCGATCTCCGTAAATTAGACTTGCTGTTGCGAAAGAAAATCCTTCGTGCGGTCTTGCCTGAACTGGAATCGGTTTTATATTCGGAACATATTGTGGGTGATGGCCTGAAAGCATTCGCTGCCGCAGAAAAAAGTGGAGGTGAAGGAATCATTGCCAAAAAAGCTTCGTCAAAATACAGTACAAATAAGCGCAGTAAGGAATGGCTTAAAATCAAAACCGAAAAGCAGCAGGAGATGGTAATTGGAGGTTTTACAGAGCCTCAAGGCGGACGTAAAGGTCTCGGCGCAATTTTATGCGGATTTTACGATGGCAAGGAATTACGCTATTCGGGAAAAGTTGGCAGCGGTTTTTCGGATGCGATACTGAAAGAGCTACGAACAAAGTTAGATAAGATTGAGCGCAAATCATCGCCTTTTGTAGATCCGCCGAAGGAATCGAATGTTCATTGGGTAAGTCCCAAATTGGTTGCACAGATAAAGTTCTCAGAGTTGACTGAAACCAATGCCATGCGGCATCCCGTCTATTTAGGACTGCGTCCCGATAAAAAAGCCGGAGAAGTCACACTTGAATTGCCCGAAGTTGAAGCCGACCAGGTAGAGGGAAGTACTACCGAGCCAAACGGGACATCAGAAAATGCCAATTCGGATAAAACCGGATCCAAAAAAGCAACCGCCAAAAAATTGAAATCGGCTACCAAGTTCGCAAAGCAGCCGCCCGAAAAATTATCGGCGAGTCAAGTCAAAGAGCTAACCGATCAGGTTGCATTCACCAACTTAAATAAGGTTTTTTATCCCAAAGATAAAATCACCAAAGGAGATGTGATATCCTACTACAATTCGATAGCCGATTATATTCTCCCTTACTTGATCGACCGTCCGCAGTCATTACGCCGCACGCCTAATGGCGTCAAAGATCAGGGATTTTTTCAGAAGAATGTTGGCGGTATGGTTCCAAAATGGATCAAGACGCGAAAAATACGTTCGGAATCTAAAGAGGAACCCATTGAATATTTATTGTGCCAGGATAAGGATACCTTATTATTTCTGGCCAATTGGGGTTGCATCGAACTCAATCCGTGGAGCAGCCGTGTTGGCTCATTGAATAACCCGGATTATATAATTTTCGATCTTGATCCCAAGGATGCGCCGTTGGAAAACATTATAAAAACAGCCCGGAAAGTAAAGGAAGTGCTGGATAAACTAAATGTACCCGGCTATATTAAAACTTCAGGAGGCAACGGCCTGCACGTATTTATTCCGGTTAAGCCGAAATATACGTACGAACAAACGCGAAACTTTTCACATCTCGTCAGTCAGATGGTTAATCGGGATCTTCCCGATATAACCAGTTTGGAACGTATGCCCTCCAAGCGCAAAGGAATGGTCTATCTGGATTTCTTACAAAATGGAAAAGGCAAGACCATGGCAAGTATTTATTCGTTGCGTCCGCGCGAAGGAGCAGGGGTGAGCACGCCACTCGAATGGGACGAAATTGATGAGAACTTTGACTTAAAAAATTATAATATATTCACCATACTTCCCCGTCTGAAAGAAAAAGGCGATTTATGGAAAGGGATTTTTGACAACGCCATTGACCTAAAACAGGTACTTGCCAACTTATAATATATCCACATCAAGCATTCGCAGGGAATCGGACTTTATCAGGCGACTGTCGCAGTTCTTTCATAATATTCAAAAATAATCTTTTGCGCACCGCGCCCGTATTTTTAGGTTCCACCAAATAACGTATCGAAACTTCAATCCATGTGCTGTCATGCACACGGAGCAATGTACCGGGATGTTCGGCCACCTGGAGCTGATCTACCGGTGTACGTGACAGAATATCTTTATACTGCTTTACCCGGTTCATCATTGTTTCGCCCAAATCGGCTTCGGTAATACGCTGCATCGATTCGGATACAAACTGCAAATCACTGTCGTGCGATACCAAAATCCGCAGTTCGTTCCAGATGTAAGGAAATAATGGCCATGAATAATTAAAAACATATTCGCTAAACACTTTGGAATTAGCAAACTTTATGATTCTTCCGCTGGGATGGTCTCCTGTCAGGTAATCGCCTTTGCATTCCCACAGCGTGGTATCTATGTAACTTACGCGAATAACGTCGCCAAATGCATTTCCGATTTTGATACGGTCGCCCACTTCATACGGTTTCCGAAGTAATATGTACAACCATCCAAAAAAACTGGATATCGGATTTTGAAGCGCGAGACCGAGAATCAACGACACCACTCCAAACGACACCATGGCGGCATACCAATTGGCAAACAAAAATGAGAGTCCGATCAAACCGATGAGCAGTAATGCCAGTAAGTTTACGATTTGCCCAAAATTATAAACCGTTGTTTTGTCGGTTACTTTCCGACTGACAATTTTCTTCAGAATTTTGGCCAATATCAGCACCACCAAAATAAGCAGCGCGGCGTAGATCGACTTTTGAACCGATACTGCATACGATTCTGCAATTGGAATATATTCTCGCGATAAGAGAAATGCAATCACGGCAAGACCAATAAAAATGAAGGTCATTATTCCTAAGGAACCGCTGTAGAAGCGGGCTTTTAATATTTCAGGATCTGAATTCAGGCTTTCGTCAATTGCAATTTGGATCTTGGTGTCATCTTCAGGCTGTTGCGGTGTATTGCTGTTAATCATATTGTGAAATTTGTGCTTCTGTGAAATTATATAATTATTGGCAGAAATGGTATAATGAGTCACTTTACTTATATGAATATTTTTGAAAGATATCTCCGACATGTGGTTTGCGCGACCGATTTGGAGGCTACGACCTACCTATGAATACTCACTACATACAGCAAGAGTGGTTTAAACACATCGACAACAAGGAATTTCCATGTGTTGCTGCTAAAGCGGCGCTCAATAAGGATCAGCAGCGAATTTTTGTCGCTCCTCATCTCGCCTGTCCACGTCATGACAGGCAAATTCTAGACTTTATCTATAGCTTTATCGATGATTACCGCAAAGCTGATTCGCTTTTTCACAGCGCTGTGATCATATTTGCACAACCTAGCATTCACAGTGAAAAGACGTATGCCAATCTCTTTTGGCAGCGACTTCAGGCGATATCAGATTTGGACGCAAATGATCATGATTACGATACGCGTGTTTCAGACGATCCGGAATCAGCCGATTTTAGTTTTAGTCTGAAAGGTGAGGCTTTCTTTGTTGTGGGACTGAATCCTGCTAGTAGCAGAAGCGCCCGCCGGTTTAAATATCCTGCGATCGTTTTCAATCCGCATCAGCAATTTGAGCAACTTCGTGCGAATGGTCAATATGCGAAAATGCAAAACATAATACGAAAGAAAGACATTGCACTGGATGGCGCCATAAATCCTATGCTGCGGGATTTTGGTACTGCCTCGGAAGTGTTTCAATACACCGGTCAGGAACTTCCGTCCGAATGGAAGTGTCCTTTACATATTCAACATGGAAAATCTGAACATAATCAATCCGCGTAGCGGAACTGCTTTTAAATTGAAAAAAGGCCAACGGCTCAAAATTGTCGATATCGAAGGCGAACAGGTTTCAGACCTGATTTGTTATAATGACCAGGACCATAAAGAATATCTGTCGCCTGGCCGCACCATCGACTACGCGGAAACAATTTTTCTGACCAAAGGTCATCCGTTTTATTCAAACCGCAGTAACGTAATGTTTCATATCATTGAAGATACCTGCGGACGCCACGATTTTCTGCTTACTCCTTGCAGTAAAGACACCTTTAGGATCATTTATGGCCATCAGGATCCGCATCGCGGCTGTTTTGGCAATTTGTGTGAAGCGCTGTCTGGCTATGGTTTTGATCCCGATGACATTGGACCAACATTCAACGTATTTATGAACGTTACTGTAGGTTCGCAAGATGGCAGGGTAGAAGTTTTACCTCCGTTGAGCAAAGCAGGCGATTATATTGTTATTGAAGCAGCCATGGATCTGATTGTTGGCCTGACGGCTTGCTCGGCGGAAATGTCTAATAACTATTCGTTTAAACCCATTGGTTATAAAATACTGGACTAGTTGAGGGGCGCACGGCGTTTTTTTGCTAGACAATATTAAAAAAAGTGCGCTATATTTACATAAAATTTTGCTATGATCGTTTGGATACTGTTTCTTTCTGCCATCTTTATATTTCTTGCCCTGGATCTGGGCGTATTCAACAAAAATGCACATGTAATCAGTTCGAAGGAAGCAGGTATCTGGACCGGGATTTGGGTGTCGATGTCGCTGCTTTTTTCATTGGTCGTGCATTGGCTTTATACAACCGATTATATTATGAATCCGGATGCGCTCACTCCTTCCGAGGCATCAATCAAATATATTACGGGTTACCTAATCGAACTTTCGCTGAGTGTCGACAACATTTTTGTCATTGCAGTCATATTTGCATCGTTCAAAATCCCGGCGATTTATCAACACAGAGTGCTGTTTTGGGGCATTTTAGGTGCGGTCGTATTTCGCGGATTGATGATTTTCTTTGGTGTGATCCTGATTAACAAGTTCAGCTGGATGACGTACATCTTTGGTGCTTTCCTTCTGTTTACCGCTATCAAAATGATGTTCAAAGGCAATGAGGAAGATTTTAACCCTAAGAAATCTTTTGTTTACAGAATGTTGCGCAAAATCATGCCGATAACCCATAAAATTGAAGGCGAACAGTTTTTCGTGCGTCGCCGTCACGTCTTGGCTGCAACTCCGTTATTCGTAGCACTTATCGTTATCGAGGTGATGGATCTACTCTTTGCATTAGACAGTGTGCCGGCAATTTTGGCAATCACATCCGATCCATTTTTAGTCTTCAGTTCTAATATTTTTGCCATACTCGGACTAAGGTCGATGTATTTCTTTCTTGCCAATATGCTGGAGAGGTTCAGCTATCTTGAGTATAGTTTGATTGTTATTCTAACTTTCGTCGGAATTAAAATGTTGCTTGTTCACCATTACAAATTTCCTGAATGGATTTCTTTGGGCGTAATCGGGTTGTCATTGTTGGGTGGAATTTTATACTCACTGGCGGTCGATAGAAAAAAGCATCCTGAGCATTATAACTAATTATTCTCTTGACGCAGGCCTGCCAAAATAGAGGTTAATATAAATAGTGCGACACCTGCAAAGCCACACCAAGGAGTTGTTCATGAGTTAAATTTCGTGCTTGACGAATAACGCTGGAAAAGTGTTTCGTTGGCAACAATTATTTTTTTTCGTTTGCGATCTGCTCATACTCGGGAAGCAATTTTTTATAGGCCTCAACATCCCATTTCAGGTTCCAATTTTCTGTATATTGAGACATTGGGCCGAGTCCGACAGCAGCACGGCGCTCATCTACATTTTCCGGGTCGCGCAAAGGAAGTACATAATGCTCGTTGGTAATAGGGTGGCGCCCAATTTGGCTGCCGTAAATTTGGCGCCGTCCTTCGCGTAACTCGATTCTGTCTTCCAGCAATGCCAGCGATGCCGGGTTCGCTTTCTCGGCTTTCACCGCATCCCGCATCATGGGAAGATAGCGCTTTTGTGTTTCGAGATCGGCGTGCTGTATTACCAGAAACAAGGCCTGATTTGCTTTTTTTCCGACCTTATCCGATCCTACCCATCCTTGCGTATCCAGGATTGCCACAATTTCTTTGTGATTGACGCTGTCTATCTTATTCATTTCCGTGCCCAGGCTGTCGACGATTGTGTGACCGAAACCTAACTTTTTTTGAGCTGCAATATATTCTCTGCGAATCGCCTGGTCGCGATCATAAATAGCTTCCAGTTTTTCTTTGAGTGGTTTGTCGAACGCAGCTTCGGCCAATGTTGGAACATCCTGCGCATGTGAGGAAAACAACATACAAATCATCAATGGCAACAGTAATTTTTTCATATTAAACAATTTACAGTTACGTAAATATACCCAATGTCAGTGTACGTATAATTGCAATTGAAGAAATAATCTTATCTTGAATAAAAAAAAAGAGGATGAAAATCGCTACTTATAATGTGAATGGCGTGAATGGCCGACTGCAGGTTCTGCTAAAATGGCTGGAGTTGACAAAGCCGGATGTCGTTTGTCTTCAGGAGTTAAAAGCTCCTAATGAAAAGTTTCCTATCGAGGCGATCCGTGCAGCGGGTTATGATGCCATCTGGCACGGACAGAGTAGGTGGAACGGCGTGGCCATCCTCTCCAAAGGATATGAAATTAAAGAAGTAGGCCGACATTTGCCGGGGGGAGACGATGACGAACAAAGTCGGTATCTGGAAGCGCTGGTAAACGATATTTTAATTTGTTGCATGTATGTGCCAAATGGAAATCCGGCGCCGGGTCCGAAATTCGATTATAAGTTGCGCTGGTACGACCGACTGCAGACGCGTGCGAAGACATTATTGAACTTCGGGATTCCGGTTATACTCGTGGGAGATTTTAATGTTATGCCGACCGAGAAAGATGTCTATAAGCCGGAAAGATGGGTTAATGACGCGCTGTTCAGGATTGAAGTACGTGAGGCGTTCCACTCGTTGGTAGCACAGGGATGGACTGATGCTATCCGAAAGTTATTTCCCACCGAAACCATCTATACATTTTTTGATTATTTTCGAAATGCATACCAACGCAACGCCGGATTGCGGATTGATCACTTTCTTTTAAGTCCGCATTTGGATAAAAAACTTTTAAACGGCGGAGTGGACCTGGAAGTCCGCGGTTGGGAAAAAACGAGCGATCATGTTCCAGTTTGGATAGAAATTAAAGTCTGAAGCAGATCAATTTAATTTAGAAATGTTTCGGTAATTATTTATCTTCGTAATCGAAGTCAGTTCTATGCAATCAGAAGTTAAAACACTCTTTTACGTCGACGATGACCGCGACGATCTTGAATTTTTTCAGCAGGCAGTAGAAAATCTTGGCGAGCGTGTGGCCTTGTTTCACTTAGCCGACGAACTAATAGCTGCTATTCGCAATCCGCCGCCTGTGCCGTCAATGATTTTCCTGGATTTGAATATGCCTAACAAAAATGGTTTTGATTTAATGCAGGAAATAAAAGAATCGGAAGCCTTCCGCGATCTTCCATTAGTTATTTATTCGACCGCGAGCGATTCTCATACAGTAGAGCGATGCCGATTGCTCGGAGCTTCGTTATATATAAGAAAACCAACGTCTATTGCAGCCCTTCAACAAGCACTGCGACAGGTTTTGCAGATCGATTGGACTTCATTTCGGCCCGATGCTAAAAATTTTGTAGTGTAGTTAATAGGTAAATGTACTGTCGGCGATTGGTGCCGGGTCACATTTGATCAACATGACTTTATCATTTTCGTCGTAGTGAAAGGCAATTACTGGAACCTTATTTCCATCAGGCGTCAATACAGCAACCGAATATCCCTCATTCAAATCCTCAGTTGCAATAAATTCCATCAATTCTTTGATGCTTCGCATATTTCTATCTTCTAATTAAAAAAAGTAGCGGGTTTTTATTTTCAATTTCTTATCGGGCGAAGAAACATTGAATGAAGCTTTTTTAAATGATGGAGGACCAAAACTTCCTTTTGCATTGTTGGAAAAGCCGAAACCTTCGATTGGGATGCCGGCACCATTGGTATCCAATTTTTCATTTTTATTTTCATCATGCATCACCGCTGCGGCATACCGGCCATAACGAACATCAGTAAATACCAGGGTAGCAGTACCATTGATGATTTTTGCGCGGTGCTTCGAAATTGCTTTTTCAGCATCTTCCGGAAAAAAGGCCTCGTTGTCGTATAAGCTCACCAGCACTTCGCCGGCGTCATTTTTCAGGCCTGATACTTCAATTCTGACGGTGGCCATAGGAGCGTCAAATGAACTATGAATCACAAATGCACATAGCAATGCTGTGAGGAGTATTAACTTTTTCATCTTTGGGGATTTTAATTGGGAAATTATTGCTTGGGTTGATTCCTTTCGTCGGAATCAGGAATTGCGCCCGGGTCCATGCCACCATTTGCGTCACCGCTGTGTTGGCTATCGAATGCGGGGCTTTTATTCTCGCGCTGTGCGTTTTGATTGTTTTCTTGCTGTTGCTTTTCTGATTGTCGATCTTTATTGGTATCCATGATAATTCAATTTTAGATTGATTATAAAGATAACTCGTCCGCACAATCCACTACTTATATGAATTCTGCCAATATTTACAGGATTTCGCTCAGCAGCAAAGGTTATTTGCCGGATCCCGATTTTTTAGGAAGTTGGAAATAAAAGGTGGATCCATGGTCAACGGCAGATTCTGCCCAAACCGTTCCCTGATGCCGGGAGACGATCCGGTGTACTAAGGCCAAACCAATTCCTGTCCCTTTAAATTCGGAATTTGTGTGCAACCGCTGGAAAACTCCAAAAAGTTTGGATGCATATGCCATATCGAAACCTACGCCGTTATCCTTGACATAGTAGACGATATCATCGGCACTGTTATAGGATCCGATCTCGATTTCAGGTTTGTCTGATTTTGCCGAATATTTTATAGCGTTCGATAACAGATTGGTCCACACCTGCCGAAGTAGGGCAGTATCGCCATCGGCTTTTGGAATATCTTTGACTTTTATGGTGGCATGATGCGGATTAAAATCGGATACTTCACTTATCACCGACTGTAACAATGCCGCCATATCAATTTTTGTCTTATTCAATTCTTTCTTGCCAAGTTGGGAGAATTCGAGCAAGTCCTGAATAAGCTGCGCCATTTTCTGGGCATTGCTTTCGATCTTGCCTAAAATTCGCCTTCCCTCGTCATCCAGGACCTCTTCGTAGCCTTGTTGCATCATTTCTGTATAGATCCGAAGTGCGCGCACAGGCGTCATAAGGTCATGCGATACCGAGTACGAAAATGATTCAAGTTCGTTATTGCTTTCCAGCAATTCCGCATTTTTTTGCTCCAGTTGTTTATTGATTTCAGACAGTGCAATTTCCTGCTGGTATTTTTCAATGAAAAAGCTCACTTTATTCCGCAGGATTTCCGGCTGAAACGGTTTTGTTATAAAACTGAATGCACCTTTTTCGTATCCCTTGAAAATAGCGGGATTATCGGTATAAACCGCTGAAATAAAGATAAAAGGCAACCGGCTCGTCTTCTCCTCTTCTCGGAGGAAAGCTGCAAGTTCATAGCCATCCATATCGGGCATTTGTACGTCGAGCAGCGCCAGACTAAAGTCGTGGTGCAAAGTAGCTTTGAGTGCCTCGTTTCCATTCTTGGCCCGAACAAGGTCAACGTTCAAATCACTAAGGACGATTTCAAGCGCCCGCAAATTTTCGGGCTTGTCGTCCACTATTAAAATTTTCGGCCTTTCAATCATCTGAAGAAATTTTTTGTGGTTGCAGCAATTGACACATTCGCGTCAATAAACTATCAACTTCGATTGGCTTTGACATATATCCATTGGCACCGGCGTCGAGACATTTCTGATGATCGTCTTCCATAGCTTTGGCCGTGAGTGCAATTATGGGCAAATTGGCAAATCGGAATTGCGCCCGGATTCGGCTCATTGCTTCATAACCATCCATCTCAGGCATCATTATATCCATTAAAACAAGATCGGTATATGGGAATTTTTTCAAAAGATCCAGCGCTACCTGACCTGTATCGGCTTTGAGTATCTTCATTCCGCGATCGCGCAAAATTTTTGAAAGTGCAAACACGTTGCGCATGTCGTCATCGACCAAAAGTATGGTTTTATTTTGCAGGATTTCGATATTGATCGGATCGGATTTCAAAATGGGCTCTGCAGGACTAGCATCGGGTTGTACGCCAGTTATTAACAAGTCGTCGGCAATTGATGAACGCTTTGCGTCGGCAGGTTTGTATTGCTCAATTTCGGCGTGACCGTGGGGTCTGTTCTTGATCGTACGCGGAAGCAATATTGTAAAAACCGAACCTTTGTGGCTTTCGCTTTTTAAAGAAATTTCACCTTCCAGCAATTTTACTAAATCACGCGAGATTGACAGTCCTAACCCCGTACCGCCATATTTTCGGGAGGTGCCGCCGTCGGCCTGTTGAAAAGCCTCAAATACGGCTGCATGTTGGCTCACCGGAATCCCAATTCCCGTATCGGTTATCGATATTGCGATATGGCTTCCATGAGGCGCAAATCGGACGGTCACCTCGCCTGCATGGGTGAATTTAATCGCATTTGAAACTATATTTCGCAGTACTTGTTCGATGCGCTGCGGATCGGTGTAAATGTAATCGGGTAGACCATCTGTCATTTCAATCTTGAAGCTGAGGTTTTGCCTTTCGGCCTGATGGCGGAAGTCGAGATAAATATTTTTAGCTAATTCTGACAAGGCAACTTTTTTGACATTCAGGGTCATTTTGCCTGCTTCGATCTTCGACAGATCAAGCACTTCATTAATCAAAGCCAGTAGATCATTGCCGCTTTTGTAAATTACCGAAGCGCTTTCTACTTGGTCTTCACTCAGATTACCGTGTTTGTTGAACATCAGATCCTGTGAAAGTATCAACAGGCTGTTGAGTGGCGTTCGCAATTCGTGCGACATATTGGCCAGAAATTCCGACTTGTACTTACTGCTGATTTCGAGTTGCATTGTTTTTTGTTCGACCAATAGTTTGGCCGCCTGAACTTCTTTATTTCTCGTTTCCAGCGCTTTGGTCTGTCTCTCCAGTTCTTCGTGTGCCGCTTGCAATTTTAGATGTTGAAGTTCGAGATGTTGCGCATATTGCTCCAGTTCGGCGTTTACAACCGATAGTTTTTCTTTTTGGATTTGTAATTCGGTCGCCTGACGTTCAAGTTCGGCGGCCTGCATCCTTGCCAGGCTGACGTCGGTAGCAATTTTTAATACTTTATATGGTCTTCCCTGCGTATCAAATATAGGATTGTAATTTCCTTTTATCCAAACTGTTTCGCCCCGTTTGGTACGGCGAACAAATTCTCCTTCCTGGAATTCTCCTTCTTGGAGTTTTTGCCAAAACTCGCGATAGTCAACCGAATCACGCTCTGATGGATCGACGAGGATGCTGTGGTGTTTCCCGACAATTTCTTTGGCACTGTAGCCCATGATGTTTTGAAAGATACTGTTGGCGTTCAATATATAACCCTGCATATTGAATTCGATCGCGAGGCTGGATTTATATATAGCCATTGTGATGGCATCAATTTCTATTTGCTGATTTTTCGCCTTGGTTATATCAGATGCGATTTTAATGACTTTGTATACGTTGCCCTGAGTGTCAAAAATAGGATTGTAATTCCCTTTGAACCACGCTGTTTCGCCAGTTTTCGTAAGTCGGCGATACTCACCCGACTGATATTGACCGGCTTTCAGATTCGTCCAAAATTCTCGATATTCGGCCGAATTTCGTTCATCTTCACTGATGAAAATACTGTGGTGTTTGCCAACCACGTCTTCTAAGTTGTACCCAACGATTTCCAGGAAACTGTCGTTAGCTTTCGTTATTTTCCCGTCAAGATCAAATTCGATGGTCAGGTTTGATTTGGAAATGGCTGTAGTAATGGCATCGATTTCAATTTGCTGCCTTTTATTAAGCGTGATATCGGTAGCGATTTTAAGAATCCGCTCGGGGTTTCCCTGCTCATCAAAAATTGGATTGTAATTACCGTGGAGCCATACCGATTGCCCGTCTTTACGGATTCTCTTGAATTCATCCTGTTGAAACTGGCCTTTACTCAAATTTCGCCAAAATTGACGGTACTCGGGCTGATCGGCAGAGCCCGCTTCAAGGAACATACTGTGATGTTTTCCCAGTACTTCTTCTTCGGAATAACCGAGTAATTTCAGGAAAAGTTCATTTACGCTTAAGATATTCCCTTTTAAATCGAATTCAATCGAAGCATTCGACTTGTTGATGGCGCTTATCCTGTTTTGGAGTTCGTGCTCCTTACTTTTTAGTTTGCTGATCACCTTCTCAAGATCACGTCTGCCATTGGCGCTGTTGATACTCACAGCCAGGGAATCAGCCACATCCCGCAATAGTTCCATTTGGTCTTGGGTATAGCTGCCGGCCTTTGCTAATTCCACTACGGCAACTGTGCGATTGTCCAGCACAATGGAAGAAATATATTTGCAGTTTTTATTCTCCGAATTTGACTCTGTTTCAAATTCCGCGGACGGAACAACCACTGAATTTCGCTGCTGTGCCACCCTTCCAATTAGTCCCTGACCTGTTCCGTAAGTCGCGTTAGGCGCCGGCGAAACATTGAACCATATAAATGGTCGTAAAACATTATTGGTTGGCATGTAAAAAGTGCATTGGTCGCACAGATTAAGGTCGTTCAGAAATTGGTAAGTAATGGTAAACAGATCGGCCAGCTTCTTTTCACCACGAATCAAATTATAGAATTGGTTGCGGGAAGCGGGAATCCCAACCTCGTTTGGATTGGTGTCCGGTTTAGTTAAAGATGTTATGTGAACGTGGTTTTCTACCAGTTCGTCGTTATCCGATTTATCGATCAAATTGAGCACTCTTTTAATGTTTACTGACAATTCCGCAAATTCCGCGTTTGAAATAGGTGTCAAAATCAGCGACGGTTGCCTGTATGCGCACCGACACATTTTCTTTATTTACAAGGCACAAGTTATGCTTTTGAAAGGACTAAATATTACATAATTTACAGGTTTTTGGGATGCGCAATAGAAATTTACTTATATATTTTCGTACTTTGGAAATAAAATAATTGATGAAAAAACGGTTGCTGAAATTGTTCGGACGTTACGCGGTCACCAATCTTCTGATTGTGCCTTACCGAAGCTACGGTACCAATTTTCACTTATACGTTAAAGGACGCCTTCTAGACAATGAACCGCTGCGCATTGCCGACAACAATTTCTTCAAAACGATAGCCAACACGATGCGGCAGTTTGATACCTACGAGGTGCCTGGAGTCGAAGTGACGTTGCACATTGCAGGAATGAACCTTACGACTGTAACTGATAGAAAGGGCTATTTTTTATTTGACGATATATTGCCAGCCGATATAGGAATGCTTACCGATCCTGAAGGATGGGTATTATTCAAATTATCCGCAGTTACAGCAACGGGTCAATCATCAGAATTTCAAGGTCGACTGTTGATACCCGAGCAGGAAGCCGATTTCGGCGTGATAAGCGACATCGATGATACCATTCTGCACACCGGCGTCACGTCATTCTTAAAGTGGAAGCTGGTACGAAATTCACTTTTCGTAAATGCCTATCGCCGATTGCCACTGCAGGGCGCAGCCGATTTATACCAGAAATTGCATCGCGGGGTCGCTAATAAAGAGAAGAACCCCGTTTTTTATATCAGTAACAGTCCGTGGAATTTGTACGAATATTTAAAACTTTTTCTGGACCACAACAATTTTCCGAAAGGCCCCATATTGTTGCGCAGCTTCAGTAGCCTTTTTCAACGTGCAGTGGAATCGGAAAAACCACATAAGCAAAAGGAAATTATTAATATCCTGAAAACCTATCCCGAACTTAATTTCATACTTATTGGCGACAGCGGCGAACATGACGCATCCATATATACCGAGATTGCCGCCCAGTTTCCACATCGGATCCTATGTATTTATCTGCGAAGCGTTAAACATAAGCGGAGAATGGAATATGTACGAAGTATAGTTGACAGTTTTACAACCGTCCCGGTTTTATTGGTGGAAACATC
>JADMKR010000106.1 GCA_015478765.1 Flavobacterium sp. | reverse complement strand
AATGGTTCAGAAAATCCGAGACCCGAGCGTAGCGAACAGGCGAAGCAAAATCCGCGCAATCTGTGGTAAAAAATTAAACCATTAAGACCATTAAGAGCTAGACTCAACGAACTTAATGCCCTTAATGGTTCAAAAATCTCGAAAATCTACGCAATCTGCGGTAAAAAAAATAAACCATTAAGAACATTAAGAGCTATAAAACTTAACGATCTTAATGGTTCAAACGATCAGCGACCCGAGCGTAGCGAACAGGCGAAGCAAAATCCGCTCAATCTGTGGCAAAAAAATAAACCATTTAAAATCATTATATCAACTTAACGAACTTAATGTCCTTAACGGTTCAAAAAAATCCGCGAACATCAGCGCAATCTGTGGCAAAAAAATAAACCATTAAGAACATTAAGAACTAAAAATCAACGACTTAACGGTTCAAAAAATCAGCGACCCGAGCGTAGCGAACAGGCGAAGCAAAAATCTACGCAATCTGCGGTAAAAAAAATCTCTAACGGATATTTTACTGTAATTACCTGCAAACATTGTATATTAGCTGATAATGTGCTAACTAAGCTACTCAAATGACCTATATTTTTATACCTGTAGGCTTAATTGCAATTTTCGCGCTCTACCTTATTTATCTGCTGGTACGAAAAGACACGGCCCGATTAAAAATTGTACTTTTCCCCGGCCTGTTTTTCATTTTTGTGTGGGCTGCTATTTATTTTGTATTTCTGAAATAATGCAATTACGTAAGAGTTATGATAAAAAAACTACTTTTACTATTCTTCATTTCTGTAGGCACACTTACCTCACATTCCCAAACGGTTTTTGCCTTCCCTGTGCCAGATTTGGTTCAGTGCAATTTTGAAGTATTCGATTTAACGGTACAAACACCGGTTGTGCTGGGGAACCAGGACCCCGCGAATTACAGTGTAGGTTATTTTCTATCGCAAGCCGACGCTGTTGCTAATGTAAATCAAATTGTGGATGCCGACGATTTTGTTGGCGGAATGTCAAATCTGTTATTTATAAGAGTAACTGATTTATCCAATGGTACTTTTGCCATCACTGATTTTACCGCAAGTTGGAACTTTTCGCCGCAGGCTATTGAAATGCCCGATGTTACGGTTTGTGACATTTATATTTTGCCTGCGCTTCCGTCCAATGCGACTTATAATACAGCGCCGAATGGAAGCGGCATGTCATTACCGTTAAGCTATATTGTTACCACATCGATGACAATCTATATATGGGTCGACAATGGAATTTGTACCGCTGAAAGCAGTTTCGAAGTTACCGTAATTTCAAGTCCGTCGATAGGTGTTTCCGATGTTTATGCATGCGTAGAGTATACATTGCCCGTTTTGCCTGCTGGTTTAAGTTATTGGTCGTCACCAAGTGGAGGTGGTGTTCAGTATTTTCCAGGACAGGTAATCACTGAAACAACTACGATTTATATCTTCGCCGAATCGGGAACCGCTCCAAACTGCACTAATGAGCAGGTTTTTACGATCACCATCGGTGCACCGGAAGTTACCTATGAACCGCTCTTAGGGTGTGACCTGAACGATGACGGTGTGGCTACATTTAATTTTGCCGATGCCGTATCTTCCATCACTATGCAGCCAGGGATATTGGTCACTTTCCATGAAACGCAGTTTAACGCCGATATGGGCGTAAATGCGCTTGAACTTAATGGATATACAAACCTGATACCTAATCAACAAATGATATATGTCAGGACCGAGTTTTTTGGCACCGACTGCTTTGTTATAAGTGAATTGCTGATTGTAGCGATATCCTGTTCAAACAGTTCGATTTCAGGGACGCTTACTTTTGACGCTGATGCCAATGGATGTGCGGCGTCCGACTCCAATTTATCGACAGGCACGATGATACTCACAAACGACGGTTATGTTGCCTATGCTTATGTAAATGAAGAGGGTCAGTATAATTTTTCGAATGTTCCAGTAGGGAACAACGTAATCACCAACGTGCTGCCAAGCGGTTTTACCAGTGAACCAACCCAACAAGTTGTGCTTATAGCCGATAATAATTCGGATGCCACCGCCGATTTCTGCGTTACAGGGCCAGCGCTTGTGAATGATGCCGCAGTTTATGTTTTAAGTCCGATGGCACCCGTTCCTGGTTTTTCAATGACTTATGTCATGAAAGTCTTTAACGTAGGAACAACACCGCTTAGTGGATCTGCAACATTTACGTATGATCAAAATATATTGAGTTTTATCTCGGCTTCACCGGCGCAGACAGGCCAGTCGGCCAATACACTGACCTTTACTTACACAGGACTAGCGCCATTTTCCCAAGCTACCTATTATATGTATTTCACTGTTTTTCCACCACCAACAGTTAATTCAGGTGTGATCCTTGAGGTGTCAGCCGAAACGACTACCGATCAGCTGGACGTGAATCTCTCCAATAACACTGTTGCCTTACAACAAATGGTTGTGAACTCTTACGATCCGAACGACATCACTGTACATGAAGGTCCGTTCATTTTGCCGGAGCAATCAGATGAATACTTGCATTATACGATAAGGTTCCAAAATCTGGGAACCGCACCTGCTGTCAACGTGCGCATTGAAAACGAACTTGACGCCATTTTAGATTGGTCGACTTTTATGCCGATTGCAGCAAGTCATACATATAATGCCGAACGTACCGATGGTGATTTAACTTTCAGGTTCAACAACATTATGTTGCCTGCCGAACAGGACGACGAATCGGGAAGCCATGGCTGGATCACATACAAAGTCAAGCCGGTTGCCGGATTTGCAATAGGCGATGTGATATCAAATGGCGCTGATATCTTCTTTGATTTCAATGAGGCAATAGTAACCAACACGGTTACAACTGAAATCCAGGAATTGTCGGTTTCAGAAAATGGAATGGTCGGTTTGATAATGTATCCAAACCCGGCATCGGGGGTGATTTATATTGCTGGAGTTTCGGGTTCATTTGAAGTTGGTTTGTTCGATATTCAGGGCAAGACAATTAAAACGACGACTTTAACCGATAATCAGCCGCTTGATGTTTCTGATGTGGAAGCAGGGATTTATTTCGTGAAGATTTCTTCGAATGGTGATTCGGTTACCAAGAAGCTGATGGTGCGATAGGTTTCAATTCATCGGAATGCCTAGCCCGGATTGCGCCGATATCCTCGCGCGCAGCGGCGAGATAAAGGCAAAAGCCGGAAAAAGCTCCTAAAAAAAGAACACAAAAAAACCGCCTTTCTTTCGATTGGCGGTTTTGTTTTAATCGGTGATTTTTTTGCCTTCCTTATCGTAAAAATGATATTCAAGGAACGTGTAGGCATCACGCGATTTGAGATTAAGAGGAGGAAGCCCAGTGGGCTTCAGGTATCTACTCAGTCCTTAATTGCGTTGCCTTCTTTATCAAAGAAATGATATTCAAGGAACGTGTAGGCATCACGTGGAATGATTTTTACCCATTTTCTATGTTCGAGAAACCACTTTGAGCGCAGCGATGGAAATCCTTTGCTCAGGTAGGCTGCAACGAATGGGTGGACATTCAGCACCACTTTTTTATGCAGTTTTAATATTCTTTCGAGGTCGCCGGTGATACGGTCGATGATCAGGATTGGCGCTTCGATGGCACCGTTTCCGTTATCGGGGTTTTCTTCACGTGTCTCGATGTTTACTTCCGGCCGTACGCGTTGTCGGGTGATTTGCACCAATCCGAATTTGCTTGGCGGAAGAATTTTGTGTTTTGCTTTATCATCGCTCATTTCGGAGCGAAGGTATTCAAAGAGCACTTTCCTGTTTTCGGGATTTGACATATCGATAAAATCGACTACGATGATACCGCCCATATCGCGCAGGCGCAATTGGCGAGCGATTTCGGCAGCGGCTATCATATTGACTTCCATTGCGGTGTCTTCCTGATTTGAGGCCTTATTTGAACGGTTACCGCTGTTCACGTCGATGACGTGCAGTGCTTCGGTATGTTCAATGATCAGATAAGCGCCTTTGCTCATCGAAACTGTTTTTCCGAATGAAGTCTTGATCTGTCTTTCTATGTTATATTTCTCGAAAATAGGTGTGTCTTTAGATTGATAAAGTTTTACTATTGATTGTTTGGATGGGGCTATCTCCTGGAGATAGTCTTTTGTTTCCTGGTACAACTCCGCATCATCTATGTGGATACCGCTGAAGGTATCGTTGAAAACGTCTCTGAGAATCGAGGAAGCTCTGTTGAGTTCGCCGAGTACTTTTGACGGATGATGGGCCGTTGGTAATTTTTTTGACATTGCGATCCATCTGTCGAACAGGTTCTGCAAGTCTTTTTCTAGTTCGGCTGTTTTTTTGCCTTCGGCGACAGTGCGGACAATGACGCCAAATCCTTTGGGTTTGATTGCGTGTACAAGCGTTTTTAAGCGGCTCTTTTCTTCTTTGGATTCGATCTCGCAAAAGATCGAATCCAAA
>JADMKR010000105.1 GCA_015478765.1 Flavobacterium sp. | reverse complement strand
TAACGACATTATCAATGTTGAAATGTTTTTCGATTTGTCGTTTCGAATAATTGGAAACCGTTAATACCACATCCGAAAATTTGGCGCTGGTTTTAAAAAGCCATTTATTTTTAAGACGGTAGGTCAGCGGAAAATATTGCGGAAAATCCATAAACAATACATCGTGTACCGTTACAATGTACTTGCATCTTTTAATAGGCGGAACGACATACTGAAAGTGTGCAAAGTCGATCGCATTTTTTCGGATTAGACGCGGTGTATCGATTAACAACCGGTAAAATTTGTTTGAGGATCGGTATCTCAGGTATACAACATTTTCATGCGTTCCAAAAATGGTACGGAGGGCTGCAAGGTTGTGGGCTGCAAAGTAAAATGTAAATTTTTTGTTCTTTATCAGCGCCGAATACAACCCGTGAAGGTAAGTGGTGGTCCCTTGTGGTGCTCCATCAAATACATGGCAGTCTACGAAAATGCGAACATTATCAGTTAATTCCATCTGTCAATAATTGAAGCACAAGATATGGTTTGGCTGCAAATATCGACCTATTATCGCTACAGGAAAAATCATTGTGAAATTAGTTCTTCGGCAATAGTTTTTTATCATAAATGTAGTTGAAATGAAACAGCGCGCCCAAAAGAAATATAAAGATGTCACGAGAGTTGTAGAGTCCTGTAATTGTCAGGGTAGTAAAAATGTAAATCAGGGCAATTGCCGAGATTAGGATCGCGATTAAATCCTTTCTCTTATTGATAATGTGGTACCATTTCAATAATAAAATAACATAAATAGCCAGGCCAATTACCCCAAATTTATAGAGTACATAAATGTATCCATTGTGTAATTCGGAGATATATCGAAGACCTTTACTTCCGGGAGTATCATCGAGAGGAGCATAAAATTTCAGATTCACCGTCGATCCTAATCCGTTTCCAAATATAATACTAGGCGGATTTTTATCCATCAATGCTAATGCACGTTTGGTTTCGTATCCTCGCCAATGGTCCCAAAGATCGGCGTGGTCGTTGCGGTCAATCTTAGTGGTGAACAATTCGGCCGGCGCCATTTTGACCTTATAAAAAAACCCTTGCAATCCCGGCCCATCACGTTCAATCTTTACAGAATATAGATAGGCGTAAAATAATAAAATGGCGGTTATTATTACGGCGACATATCGCAGCGACTTTCTAGTGAGCGCGGTGAAACCATATATCGTCAATAGCATGATAATAGCGACGACAATCATGGTACGACTAAAGTACATGAAAGCCGAGAAACCTAAAACTATGATAGTAATGCGATGAAAAAATATTGATTTCAGCAATCGCACACCCTCAAATCTTTTGTAATAAATTAAAAGTACCAATGAAAACAGTTCAAGAAAATTATCCTTTGTATAATAACGAATGGCACTGATTGAACCTGAAAATAAATCAGCAACAAAGAACAGAATAAGAATATGTATGATTGCAGATGCCAGTCCGCAGTAAATTATAATTTTAGAAAACAGACGAAAGTCATTGATTACTTTAAAGAAAAGGTAACCAATGGATATGCCTAAAATAGGTTTTATTACATGTGTAAAATCCTTGACTATCAGTAAGAGCGGCTGGGTATAAAACAAGGCACCCAAGAAACCTAAGATAAGCAGATAAATCAGTGGTGATATCTTTTTTACAAACCAAATCTTGAACACTGGCTTTTCAAAAAAAATATAAACACCCAGAACCGTTACTTGTAAAACAATGTTTAACCTAAAGGAATCCAAGTACAGCTGCGCAAAAATAACGAGCACAAATAAGGTGATATAAAAATTTTTCCGGTTAATTTTCATGATACTCGGGTCTGGCGCAAATAACGGAATTTAGTATTAGAAACTCTTTAAATTTTTTATAGTAGCATTGATACGCAGGGTGAGAAGAAGAATGTATTTATGGATTCCGTTAAAATGCTTATTAATATATATTCGATAACCTTTTACTAGCATGGGATTTCTGGATTTGTTGAAGCCAACGAAATGAATATAGCGGTAGTTCACCAGTAATATTCGCTTTAACCCTTTATCGGCGATCCTTTTGCAAAAATCGACATCCTCGACATACATAAAGAAATCTTCGTCAAAACCGTTGATTTCACAGAATAGTTTTTTCTCAAGCAGGAGGAAAGCCCCCGTTAACCAATCCACTTCATATACGTCCCTGGAGAATACATTGTCCTGGCTATAAAAATCGTTAATGACCAGACGTTTCATCAGGAACATATTTCGCACATTGGGAAATGTACCTGCAGCCGGAATGCAGTTCTTATCTCGATCAAGCATGTTAATGCCGACTACACCGACATCAGGTGTGGCAACCAAAAATTCTAGAGCGCCTTTCAGCGGATCCAGTACTATAGTGTCGTGGTTTAAAAGCAATAGAAATTTACCCTTAGCAAACTTTACAGCTTCGTTATTTCCCTTTCCAAAGCCATAATTTATCTTTGATTCAATGACAATTACGTTGGGGAAATTTTGTTTTAGAAAGCTAATACTTTCATCGGTTGAATTGTTGTCTAAAATTATAACTTCACTTCGGATTCCGCTAGTCGCAAATTGTACTGATTCCAGGCAATCCTGTAAATATCTCAGACCGTTATAGTTGACTATTATTACAGATAATTCAGGTGCCATTTAAAATAGAGTATAAAATCCCAATCTCTTTTTAATGTAGTATACACATACCAGATTAATAAGTATGTTGGTAATTAAGCTAGCTACTGCCGCACCTTCGATGCCGTAGACAGGGATTAATAAATATGCTAGAATCAAATTTAGAATAAAGCACATAAACGTAATATTGCGAAGTATTTTCTGATTATTCGTCATGTTTAAAATTTGATCGGCATTACCAGAAATGGCGCTGAACAGAATCCCAATCGCTACGATGGCTAAAGTTGTACTTCCTGCAATCGCTTCGGCTCCAAAAAGTGACAGAATAAACTCCCGGAAAAATATCAGACATAACACGATCGGGATCGAGAGTACTGCAATAAGTTGGGTGGTGTTGTGCGTCAATTTCTTTAGTTCGCTAAGTTTTCCTTGTCCGTAAAGTTCTGCCATACGGGGCGTCACAATAGTACTGATAGACACTATAACCAAAAATCCTACACTTCCTACTTTATAGGCCGTATTATAGATACCTATCTGGGTTTCGTCACTTAATAAACCGAGCATGATCGTATTGGTCCAGTTGAGCAAATAGAGAAGCAATCCACTAAACATTAAGGGTGAGGCTGTTCGAAGAAGATCTCTGGTGCGGAATGGCATTTCATGTTTCGTAGGTTTCCTTTCAAAAATGGTATATGCCTCCAGTACTACAGTGATAGCAATTGCTAACGCAAATGCAGCAAATGTATAATGTCCTTCGTAATCGAAATAATAAAAAATCGCCAATAATGCAATCAAAAATACATTTGGCGTCAGAAACATGAACAAATTATATTTAATAAATTTCTTTGTTGCTATCAGGAAATATAAAAATAGCTCGTGAACCACGAACAGCGGCAGTGAAATGGTAACGATAAAAAAGTAATGTTTCAGCGCAGGGTTGGAAAATATAGTGCCCGCTAGATAATCGGCGAAAAAATAAAAAATGATAATCGGAATAATTGAAAAAAACAGAACGCCTTTGAGCCCTTTGATAAGGAGTTGTTTAGCCTGGTAATAATTAAAATTGTGATTGCCGATAACCTTTATAAGTGTATTTGGAACTCCTAAGGTAAATATCATTGCAGTAGCCTGCGAAATCGTGAAAACAAGCGAGTAATTACCAAAAGTTGTCATTCCGTATAAACGTGTAATGATAATAGTGGTAAGAAATGCTGTCATCAATCCGAAGATCCGGAATAAGAAATTTGTTCCCGAAGATGATATTAATGCTTTAAAGTTGTCACTCAGATTAATCATCCTGTGTTCTGTTGTAGTAAGTGGGAAGCTAAGTATTTTTTTTCGCTATGAAAAAATATTGGTAAGAAAAAAATTCCTCAAATGCTCCAAAGGTGATTCGATTTAAAACTTTGGACATCGACTTTCCTTTATAATTCACTATCGAACTTTCCTGCTTAACGATCGTATAATCGCTATCCCTTAGTAAGTCGCACATATTTCTCCGACAGTAAAACCGGACATGCGTGTAGTCAAAAATTCCGCTTTCTTCATATTTGAAATCACCTTGTAGAAAAATCCTTTTTAGTGCCGAGTAATGTCTGATATTGGGCATACTAACAATAATTCTTCCGTCAGCCTTAAGATAATTTCCTAACTGCCGTAATATTTTTTGTGGTTCGAACAAATGTTCCAGAACATCCGGAAGTAATATTAAATCAAAATATTTGTCATATTCCGGAAATACTTGCTGCTCAATATTGCCAAAGATAAATCTGTCGACTCGTTTATAGAGTTCGGGTTTTTCGGTATCTTCAAAAATATCAATGCCAACGGCTTCTTCAGCAAATCCGGATTGCTTTAGATAATACAACG
>JADMKR010000104.1 GCA_015478765.1 Flavobacterium sp. | reverse complement strand
GCCTGGATGTACAAATAGACATGAGTCCGCCTTCCACCTTACGACAGGCAATTTCTGCCATTCACGCTGAAGGAATTCGCTGATGTCGGCATAAGTTGCATTGCTGCTGAGCATAATCGTCGGACTAATGCCGGTTTCTTTTTTATAATCGGCTACGAGTTTCCGGGCGAGGTCGGGATTATAGTCGTAGCCATTTACTTCGCCAAAGCCGGGCATACCTTGAGGAATCATTCCGCTTGTGGCGGGAATCCCCATGTTGTTTCGTAAATACAGAACTAATTTATGGCGGTCGAAACCATAATTGAGTGCCTGCCGAATGCGCTTGTCCAATATCGATTTGTCGCTTCCATCCATTCTGAATCCCAGGTATTCGGTGTTCAGGTACGGCCCGACGATCAGGTTTACGTCATTCTTATATTTCGGCTGGAGTTCGCCTTTTTGGGTCAGGATTTCGTCCTTATAGGAAGGATCAAGACCGGAAATGAAATCGATTTTGCCCTGTACAAATTGCAAGAAGCCGCTTTGCTTGTCGGGTAGGAATGTAATGGCAACAGCTTCGAGATAGGGAAGTGCCGAACCATTTCCGTCCTTTTCGAAATATATCGGATTTCGGCGCAGTACCAATTTCACATTCTCTTCCCATATTTTGAATTCGAATGGCCCGGTGCCTATGGGATGTGATCTAAAATCGTATGCCGGCGCTGATGCAACTTCTTTTGGAACCACCGACGCGTATTTCATAGTGAGCAGTCCGAGAAATCCTGGAAATGGTCGTGATAGTCTGATTTCAAATACCGAATCATTTACAGCGTCGAAACCGGCAACGTTTTGCAGGATCCAACGTCCGGGTGATGCTATTTTTTCATCGAGCAACCTGTTCAGGCTGTATTCAAAATCGGGCGCGATTACTGTTCGCGTACTGTCACTGCCAAAATAGGAGCTTTTGTGAAAAAAAACATCGTCGCGCAGATGAAAAGAGTAGGTGAGTCCGTCGTCTGAAATGTTCCATGATTTAGCGATATCGGGCATGACGTTTAAGCTGTCATCCAACTGCACCAAGCCGTTGAAAAGATGATTGCATGCCCAGATATTCGACTGAACTTTGGAAAATGCCGGATCGAGCGAAGTGATATTGCCGGCTTCGTTATATCGAAAAACCAGATGATCGTTTTCCTGTTTCTTTTCGCTGCAGGAGACAAGTGCTAACAGAACTAAGATTAAAAATACCTGCTTCATTTTCTATTGCTTGACGCAAATATAGTATAATATGGCAACGGCAGAAGTCTCATCTGTACTTAACCAAGTATAAATTTCTTTTATAAACTTTACCGTTTTCCACCGCGCTCGTTTCAATCAGATTCTGTTGGTCGTCATAGGTGTTTAAGAAAGAATACTCAAACCGTAAAATACCATCTTTATTCAAAGCCGTTTTTTTCGACAACCGCCCCATATTGTCGTATTCATATAATAGTGTTCCATATTGTGTTTCTTTGCGCACGACATTTCCTTTTTTATCGTAGTAAATTATTGCCTGTCTGCCGGATTTCAAATATTTGGCGACTCGCATTCTTTTTTTATAATAATTTTCGAAGAGGGTTGTATCTGCCGGTTTTTCTTTTCGCTTGTGAATTTCCTCTATTTTGTTGTTGTGTTTGTCATACCGATATTTTATTTCACTCGAGATATCGCCGTCGTAAGTGTTTATATAATTGGAGACGTTCCCTTTGCTGTCATAACTGTAGTTTACGACCCATTTATCGGGTTGATCCGAATGGTGAGATGTTAGTTGGTTTTTACTGTCGTAATTGAAGACGGTAGTTTCCTTGCCTGTTTTGTAAAAGTCAATCTGTTTTGATGGTTTTCCTTTTTTGTTGTAATGGATTATTATTTTGGTGGAATCTTTTTTGGTTTTTTCATTGATAGTGTAGCATGTTACATGTTCCACATTTCCGCGAATCACCAAATCTTCCTCTTCTTCAAGATAATTTTCTTTGAAGTGTATTGAGGCGCATGAGAAATATAATACGCTAATACAGTAAAGTAGCACCGTTTTTTTCATGAATATGTTCTAATTATTACTAGTAGCCGCTCGATTTGTCGGTGCATTTTACCACTTGATTGTCTCGCAAGTTAAAAATATAAATGAAACAGCCAGCTTTATTCGACTTTATGGTATGCTAACGCCGATTTTGCAACTCTAAATTTCTGCAAAGGTTTTTTATTGTTAAATTTGCAGCCTGATTTATAATCGGTTGCGTTAGGGATTGAAGCGCTTATCCTTGTGCCACGGCGAAAGCAAGTGGCAGAAGATAGAAGTGGAAAGCCCGGCCGAAGGCAACGCCCAAATATTATTATGGAAAGAAAGAAAGTAGCATTTTATACGCTAGGCTGTAAACTGAATTTTTCGGAAACATCGACCATTGCCCGGAATTTCACCGACGAAGGTTTTGATCGAGTTGATTTTGAAGACGTGGCCGACATTTATGTAATCAATACCTGTTCGGTGACTGAGAACGCCGACAAGCAATTTAAGCAGGTTGTCAGAAAAGCAATGAAACTCAACCAAAAAGCTTTTGTGGCGGCTGTTGGATGTTATGCGCAATTGAAACCCGAAGAACTGGCGGCGGTAGATGGTGTCGATCTGGTTCTGGGCGCCACCGAAAAATTCAAGATCACCGATTATATAAACGACCTTTCGAAAAATGACATGGGCGAGGTGCATTCGTGCGAGATATCGGAAGCCGATTTTTATGTTGGCAGTTATTCGATAGGCGACCGCACGCGCGCATTTTTGAAAGTCCAGGACGGCTGTGATTACAAATGTACCTATTGCACGATTCCGCTGGCGCGAGGAATTTCGCGAAGCGATGCGCTTGAGAATGTGTTGCAGAACGCCCGTGAAATCTCACAGCAAAATATTAAGGAGATCGTGCTTACGGGCGTAAATATTGGTGATTACGGCAAAGGTGAATTTGGAAATAAGAAGCACGAGCATACCTTTTTGGAGCTAGTTCAGGAGCTCGACAAAGTGGAAGGCATTGACAGGTTGCGGATTTCGTCGATCGAACCGAATTTATTGAAAAATGAAACCATTGAGTTTGTTGCCCGCAGCCGGACGTTCGTACCGCATTTTCACATTCCATTGCAATCGGGCAGTAATGATGTTCTGAAACGGATGAAGCGCCGTTATTTGCGTGAAGTTTACACCGAGCGCGTGGCGAAAATACGCGAAGTGATGCCCCATGCCTGTATTGGTGTGGATGTGATCGTAGGTTTTCCGGGGGAAACCGCTCAGCATTTTCTGGAAACGTACAATTTTTTGAACGAACTTGACATTTCGTATCTGCACGTGTTCACTTATTCAGCGCGTGACAATACCGAGGCGGCGCTGATGGATGGCGTGGTTCCGGCAAATGTGCGGGCCAAGAGAAGTAAGATGCTGCGCGGATTATCGGTCAAGAAGCGACGTGCTTTTTATGAAAGTCAGCTGGGTTCAATTCGCACTGTATTGTTCGAAAGTGAAAACCGCGAAGGATACATCCATGGTTTTACCGATAACTACGTTCGGGTGAAAATGCCATGGAACCCGGAACTGGTGAATACATTGCATGATGTGGTACTTACCCGTATCGATGAGGACGGCAGTGTGCGGATAGAATTCTCGGAAGTTTTGGAATCGGTTTAATATTTTGAGTGGAATTTCACCTTGGTAATCCGATAAACTGAAATGCCGTATAACTCTACAAACTCGTAAGTATTTCGGGCGGGTTGTTTAAAATCCACCAATGTACCGGCGGCGATTTCGTAGTACATTTTTTCACCTTCCATCATCAGGCGTTCACCGTTTTTTCTAAAAGCAGATCGGATAAGTACGAATTCCGACAGATTCCACGTGGTATTGCTCGCCTGGAAATCTTCAGAAAGCGAGTACAATCCTTCGGTAATTTCGGTTTTGCAGCCGTAATACTTGTCGATTGTTTGAAAAAAGTCCAGAATTTTTGAGTTGGTATCGGTACCCATTTATCAAAAATAATATTTTTTTGTTGCCGATAAACGAGATTTTGACACTGTATATGTTAAAATATCTCCGCAAAATATGGTAATCGACGAAGTGAAAAAGCTAATTTAGTTACAATTTAATACCCGGCGGAAGCAATTCTTTATACATCGGGTTTTTGCGGAAAAATGCCGCAATCTTCGGAAGCACCGGCACGACCTTCAATTTTCTTTCGGTCGCGATGCCCATGATATTGGTGAGTAATTCGTTTACAAATTCGTCATCGATAAAATTATCCGGCACCCGTATTTTAGTAAGAAAGATTTTTCGCTCCTGAAATGAATACTCGACCGCGACCAGTTGTCCGTCGCTATAAGTTTCAAATTGGCGTGAAAATGTATTGTCTTTAATTTCCATTTTAATCGGTTTTTTTAGTGCTGCATCGGGACTTCAACAATTAATATTTTTGATGGAGCAACGATATTGATATTTATATCGGCAGTGTTTGTTATTCCTGCAGCGTCGCGTTGTTTCAGGATATTGCCTGCGAGTTCGATCTCTCCTTCTATGAGAAAGATGTACAATCCGTTGCCCGCAATGTTAGTACGATATTGCGCATTGGCACCGGTTTCGAATACGCCCATGTTGAAATATGTTTGCTGATAAACCCATAAAGCATTCCCGTCATTCTTGTCATGCGGAGTGACGACGGTGGTAAATGAATTCACTTTAGTGCGAATGTCAAAAGATTTTTGGTCATAACGTGGCGCCACGTCTTGCTTTTCCGGGAACACCCATAGTTGCAATGTCTTTGCCTGTTCGCTGCGGCTGGCATTCATCTCTGAATGCTCGATCCCGGTGCCGGCACTCATGACCTGCACTTCACCGAAACTGATCGTTCCTTCGTTGCCCATGCTGTCGCGATGTTTAAGTCCGCCTTCAAGTGGGATCGTAATGATTTCCATATTATCATGCGGATGGGTGCCGAACCCGGCGCCTGCTGCAATTGTGTCGTCGTTTAAAACGCGTAACATACCAAACTGAACCTTATCAGGATTGTAATAACTGCCGAATGAAAACGAAAAATTGGCATCGAGCCAACCAAAATTTGCCTTTCCGCGGTCTTTTGCTGGGTAGAGTTGTATATTCATAATTTGTTGGTAAATTAATTTGCTTTTAACGGTGCGTCCGGCATAGAAGAATTAATTTTACAAATTTCGACATTATATTACCGAACGGCTGTTATTAAACCGTTAAAAACCATGACGAAAATTCCTGTTTATTTTGTTCCCGGACTCGCAGCGAGTTCGTCGATCTTTGAAAATATTAAGCTGCCCGATGACCAATTTGAGATGATTTTGCTCGATTGGCAGTTGCCAATGGCCAATGAGAGTCTGCAGCAATACTGCAAACGATGGACACGGCAAATAACGCATCAAAATCCTGTGCTTATCGGTGTATCGTTTGGCGGGGTCGTGGTCCAGGAGATGTCAAAATTGATCGCAGTTCGCAAAGTGATCATCATTTCAAGTGCCAAATGCAATTCGGAATTTCCGCTGCGAATGCGACTTGCGAAATATGGAGGGCTTTATAAATTGATACCAACAAGTTTACTGACCCGTGTAAAACCACTTGATTCGCTTCCTATAGGCAGTACTAAAATTAAGAAACGACTGAAACTGTACGAGCGCTACATTGGCGTACGCGATCAGCAATATCTCGACTGGGCGATCAAGGCGCTGATTTTTTGGGACCGATGCGAGCCCGATCCGAACATCATCCATATTCACGGTGATGCCGATGAAATATTTCCGGCAAAATACGTTAAGAATTATATATCCGTTCCCGGCGGAACGCATATTATGATTTTAAATAAAAGTCGATGGCTTAATAAACATTTGCCAAAAATTATCTTAGCCCATCCGGACGAGATTAAAAATAAAACGTTTAAATAAAAAATAGAGAAGATGAACCTGATTAAAAGAACAAGCCTGATCGCAGGTGTGATACTCACCAGCGGAATATTGGTGCATGGCGTTTCTAGTGACAGTGTAAAAGTCGCCGCCAAAGAAGAAAAAGTAAGGTTTTTTCCTGCTGCAGTTGATTTTGCCGGTGAATCCGCCCCGTTGCATATTTATGATGTAAAAGAACGTTTCGATCGCGAATTGCTGGTTAACGCAAACCTGCATGCCTCCACGATTTTGGTGATAAAAAGGGCAAACCGCGCGTTTGAAGTCATCGAGCCTATATTAGCGAAATATAATGTTCCGGACGACTTTAAATATCTTGCCGTGATTGAAAGCGGCCTCGTCAATGCTGTATCACCAGCCGGTGCTCGTGGTGTCTGGCAATTCATGCCGGCGACAGCCAAGGAAATGGGAATGGAAGTCAATGATTATGTCGATGAGCGCTACCATCTGGAAAAAGCGACCGAAACCGCCTGTAGATATTTGCTGCAGTCGAAAGAAAAATTCGGCAGCTGGACATTAGCCGCCGCCGCTTATAATGGCGGAAATTTCGGTGTCAGCCGCCAAATTGAATCTCAGAAAGTCAGCAATTATTACGATTTATTGTTAACAGAAGAAACTTCGCGCTACGTTTTTAGAATATTAGCATTGAAGGAAATTATGAAGTCGCCCGAATTATACGGATTCGTAATCGACAAATCGGAGATGTATGAAAACCTGCCGACACGAAAAATTGAGGTATCAACGTCAATCCCTGATTTAGCCGATTTCGCTATTTCCCAAGGTATCAATTACAAAATATTAAAAATACACAACCCGTGGCTGCGCGATAAAAAACTGGTTAACACCAGCGGGAAGAAATATATCATCGAAATCCCGGAACGCGGATATTGAGAGAAATAGCTTTTATTGAACAGAAAAATTTAGCCGCAGATTCACAGATTTTTAAAATAATAATTGTGAAAGAAGCTTCTAGGCCTGTATTTGCTTTCCCTAAGAAAACTGTAGAACTGACGCTCGAAATGTACTTTTAGATGAAGTTAGATAAACTATGAATCGCTAGGCGCAACCGTTTTCGATTTCCAAGCCGATAATTTGTTTTAAAATCTGTGAATCTGTGGCCTACTACTGAACTACATTTTCTTCATCTGATCCTTCATCATCGCGATCTGCTCCTTCAGCATTCCCTGCTTGTCAAGTTTTTTGGCTTCTTTAAGTAAGTTGGTTGCCTCTAGTTTGCGTCGGCGGGTCATCGCCACACCGGCAAGGTTTAATTTGGCAACAGCCAGGTCCATATCCATCGACAAACCAAGTTCAATCGCCTTTTTGAAATATTTCTCGGCCTGAATCATATTGGTCTGTGCCAGCATGATTCCGTGTAAATAATTGAAATAGCCCTGTTGTTTTCGCACCAGCGCCGCCTCCGGATTTTTGATATATGACAGCCATTTTTGAGCACCCGCGAAATCCTGCTTCCGAAGCTTTAAAAATGCCAAAAGGATAAATTCGTTTTTATAATATAAAAAGACAAAGATCAACGATAGGAAAATCAGGAAAATCCCATTGCCGATATAGCCTTCTGTAAATTGCCAGATTGCAGTAATGACAAGTAAAGCGGCAATGATAAGCTTAATAATTTTATGAAACATAGTAAGGTATTTTGAGGTGGCAAAGATAGTAAAAGGAATTGTAAATATTTTTTGAAAACATATTGCCAGAAAAAAAAGACTTTGTATATTTGCACTCGGTTTTGGAACGGTTGTTTTGGGACCTGCCGACCATATTAAATAAAAAGATTTTTAAAGATACAAAGCAATGAGCAAAAGAACGTTTCAACCATCGAAAAGAAAGAGAAGAAATAAGCACGGATTTATGGACAGAATGGCTTCTGCTAACGGTAGAAAAGTTCTTGCTCGCAGAAGAGCGAAAGGCCGTCACAAATTGACCGTATCGTCTGAGCCACGACACAAAAAATAATGTTTGAACCAAACATATACAAGGCGTTACTTTTATTAGTACCGCCTTTTTTTATATCTTGTGATTAATGATTTGGAGCTGTTCCGGCTATCCGCTGCAATCTTTTTTGTGTTATGTCATTCCGACGATAGGAGGGATCTCCAACAAAAAAGGATTTTCGCTTTTATCCGGGCTAGGTCACTGAACATCTAACATCAATGCCGTTCAACCTTCAACTTTCAACCTTCAACTTTCAACTAACAACTTTCCAACTTTCAAACTCCTAACTACATGCCAAAAGACAACTCAATAAAATCAGTATTAATTATAGGTTCCGGCCCAATTGTAATCGGCCAGGCATGCGAATTCGATTATGCCGGTTCACAGGCAGCGCGCTCGATCCGAGAAGAAGGCATCGAAGTAATCCTGATCAACTCGAATCCTGCAACCATCATGACCGATCCGCAAATGGCCGATCATGTGTATTTATTACCGCTGACAACCAAATCACTAATCCAAATTCTAAAGGAACATCCGCAAATCGATGCCGTGCTGCCAACCATGGGCGGGCAGACAGCTTTGAACCTGTGCCTCGAAGCCGACGAAAAAGGAATCTGGGAAGATTTCAACGTGCGCTTAATAGGCGTCGATATCAATGCAATCAACATCACCGAAGACCGCGAGCAGTTCAAACAATTACTTCAGCGCATCGATGTGCCAACGGCGCCGGCGATGACTGCGACTTCATTTTTAAAAGGAAAAGAGATCGCGCAGGAGTTCGGTTTTCCGCTCGTGATCCGGCCGTCATTTACACTGGGCGGAACCGGAGCCGCATTTGTTCACAAAAAAGAAGATTTTGACGAATTGCTCACCCGCGGACTCGAAGCATCTCCAATCCACGAGGTGTTGATAGATAAAGCTTTATTGGGCTGGAAAGAATACGAACTCGAATTGCTCCGCGATAAGAATGACAACGTGGTGATCATCTGTTCGATTGAAAACATGGATCCGATGGGAATCCACACCGGCGACTCGATCACCGTGGCTCCGGCGATGACATTATCCGATAAGACTTTCCAGAAGATGCGCGACATGGCAATCCTGATGATGCGCAGCATTGGAAATTTTGCCGGCGGATGTAATGTCCAATTTGCTGTTTCACCCGACGAAAAAGAAGACATCGTCGCGATCGAGATCAATCCGCGTGTTTCGCGTTCATCGGCACTGGCGTCAAAAGCGACCGGTTACCCGATTGCGAAAATTGCATCGAAACTCGCCCTTGGTTATCACCTTGACGAACTTCAGAATCAAATTACCAAATCGACATCGGCATTATTCGAACCGACACTTGATTATGTAATCGTCAAAATTCCGCGTTGGAACTTCGACAAATTCGAGGGTGCCGACAGAACACTGGGACTCCAGATGAAATCGGTAGGCGAGGTGATGGGCATCGGACGATCGTTCCAGGAAGCACTTCACAAAGCAACGCAATCGCTCGAGATCAAACGCAACGGACTGGGTGCCGATGGTAAAGGTTATACCAATTACGAGCAGATCATCGAAAAATTGACGCATGCCAGCTGGGATCGCGTATTCGTTATTTACGATGCGATACAGATGGGAATTCCGTTGAGCCGCATTCATGAGATCACCAAAATCGACATGTGGTTCCTGAAGCAATACGAGGAATTGTATTCGCTCGAAAGAGAAATATCGAATTATAAAATTGACACGCTTCCAAAAGAACTATTGCTCGAGGCCAAACAAAAAGGTTTCGCCGACCGGCAAATCGCACACATGATGAACTGCCTCGAAAGTCAGGTTTATAAACTGCGCGAAGAACAAAACGTAAAACGCGTCTATAAACTTGTAGATACGTGCGCAGCAGAATTCACTGCGAAAACGCCGTATTACTATTCGACTTTTGAAGCCGAGATCGAAACCGCTGACGGCAGAAGATATGTTCAAAATGAAAGCATAGTATCCGACAAGAAAAAAGTTGTAGTGTTAGGTTCAGGTCCGAACAGGATCGGTCAGGGTATCGAATTTGACTATTCATGTGTACACGGAGTTTTGGCCGCTAAAGAATGTGGTTATGAAACCATCATGATCAATTGCAATCCGGAAACTGTTTCAACCGATTTCGATGTAGCAGACAAATTATATTTCGAGCCGGTTTTCTGGGAACACATATACGATATCATCCGCCACGAAAAACCTGAAGGCGTGATTGTACAGTTAGGCGGACAAACAGCATTGAAACTTGCCGAAAAACTCGACCGCTACGGCATTAAAATTTTTGGAACAAGTTATGACGCACTCGACCTTGCTGAGGATCGCGGCCGATTTTCGGAACTGCTTCGCGAACTTAAAATCCCGTTCCCGAAATTCGGTATTGCAGAAACTGCCGATGAGGCTGCAGCATTGGCTGATGAACTCGATTTCCCACTGCTTGTGCGCCCTTCATATGTATTAGGTGGCCAGGGGATGAAAATTGTGATCAACAAACAGGAACTTGAAGAGCATGTAATCGACTTGCTGAAATCAATACCAGGTAATAAATTACTACTCGATCATTATCTTGACGGTGCGATCGAGGCAGAAGCCGATGCAATATGCGATGGCGAAAACGTGTATATCATCGGAATCATGGAGCATATAGAACCATGCGGTATCCATTCCGGCGATTCAAATGCAACATTGCCGCCATTCAATCTGGGTGAATTCGTAATGCAGCAAATAAAAGATCATACAAAGAAAATCGCGTTGGCACTGAGGACCGTCGGACTTATAAATGTGCAGTTTGCTATTAAAGATGACACGGTTTATATCATCGAAGCGAATCCGCGTGCCTCCCGAACTGTTCCTTTCATTGCGAAAGCTTATGGCGAACCGTATGTGAATTATGCGACCAAAATTATGTTGGGCGAGAAAAAGGTAACCGATTTTAAATTCAATCCGAAATTGAAAGGATTCGCGATCAAGCAACCGGTATTCTCGTTCAATAAATTCCCTAACGTGAATAAAGCGCTGGGCCCCGAAATGAAATCTACGGGAGAAAGCATTTTGTTTATTGATGATTTAAAAGATGATCAATTTTACGAATTGTACTCACGAAGGAAAATGTATCTGAGTAAGTAGAGTTGAAAGTCGAAAGTCGAAAGTGGAAAGTGGAAAGTCAAAAGTTGACCCGAGCCGCAGGCGAACGGAGCGAAGCTAAAGTGGATCCGAGCCTGAACCATCGCGATTGTGCTTTGAAGATTTGAAGCTAAACTGGCAGACCATGTTCGTCTTAGGTTTTCATATCACGTTAGTGACATACTGATTTGAGATAATAGCAAAAAATAAAAGCCTTACATCGGGCGTAGATGTAAGGCTTTCATATTTTAGCGTTAATATTATTTTCTGATAAATTTCTGAGAAAATGATTTTCCGTCAGCGTCTTTTAATAGTACTATATAGGTTCCGGCCGACAAAGATCTGACATCCAGTTGGTTTTCTGAAATTTGTTGGTTTATCAAAATCGTTCTGCCGGTCAGGTCATAAATTGATGCGCTTTTTATATCGGCAGCCGAATTATCGAATGTGAAGTTTATAAAATCGTTGGTCGGATTTGGATATAGACTGAACTTGTCGCTTGTAAAGCTATTGACAGCCAAAGGCGACGAGCCTTCCAACACGAACAGCGCACCGTTGATATCGGGATTTTCAATGACATCAACAGTTCCGGAAGGCCATTTGATGATTGCCTGAGTAATTTGGGTTGCCTGACCGAGACCGAAGTGCGTGTTTAGCGAACTCATATATTTAAAACCTTCGCCACTTCGAACATCACGAATCTGAATTCCCCACGGGCCATGAATTTCAATTCTTGCTCCAATACCGTTTGAGTTGCTTTGCACACCCTGAAGGTGAAATTTAATCCAGTTATTGCTGTTTCCGGAATTGATTTTTATACTGTTTCCGTTTTGTATATCAAGGAAACCATCATCGTTAAAGTCGCCGATGGCACCAACTGATAAGCCGCTGTATGCAATGGGCGCAAAGGTATTATTTCCTTGGTTAAACATGATTTTTCCGCCGCCACCCAGTATATCGACAAAACCATCATTGTCAAAATCGTATGCTACATGTTCGATATTGGTAGACAAATTGGTATCAAATCCGGAACCTGCCGTGATATCGATAAAAGGTTCCTCGACAGTATTCGATAGGTCGAGGTCGTTTCTTTTAAGCTTATGTGTTCCCGTACTGGCACCCACCATAACGTCCATGTCGCCATCATTGTCAAAATCAGCCCAGGCACACGACCATGATTGTCCTGGGTCGAACAGGTTCATCTGCACTGAAATATCCGAAAATGTACCATTTCCGTTATTGCGGTGCAGTTCATCCGGAGGTACGCTTCCACATTTCGCAATGAACAGATCCTGGTGGCCGTCGTTGTTATAGTCAATCCATATAGATCCGTAATTGCCTCCGTTGGCACCTAAACTATAAGCGCCTGAAGTTACCGTTGATTGGAAATAATTAAATGTTCCGTTGCCGTTATTCAGATAATAGACATTGGGCGCAATATCATGGCATGAAAATGCATCGAGATGACCGTCGTTATTGAGGTCGATGAAATTTGTTCGTTGGCAAAAAACATATTGTCCCGGAGTGTCCTGCGTAAAGCCGGTACCGGTGCTGTTTGAGCGCATGAAAGTCAGTCCGTTGCCGCTTCCATACACCAAATCGTTATATCCGTCTTTGTTGTAATCGCCTGCGGCAAGGCTCCATGATGGGAGGAACTGGGCGTTTGTAGTCGGAAAATCGGTTACTGTGAAAGTGCCGTCTTCATTCTGAAAGTGAACGCGGATATTATTCCCATTCACACCCACCAAATCATCGCGTTTGTCGTTATTCATGTCTACCGCACACAAATTGTAGGCGCTGTTGATCGTAGTGATATTTTGGGTCGTAAAAGAAATTGTAGGCGTAGGCGGAACTACAATTGGGTTTTCAATAAGTTGCCAAGTAAAACCACCTGAAGACCATCTGTTGTCAAAAGCGATATAGTAGGTGTTATTTGCCGCTACATTAAAAGTTGCCACCGATGTATAACCGTCTCCAGAATCATCATCGCCACCATGGCATACCAGTGAACTGCATGTTCCGCTATAAATTTGTACGCGAGTATCAGGCAAACTGCCGTTCTGCGGAATACTTGTGGTAACTGTCACTGTAAAATCATCCGAAGGGATGTATTTGTACCATTCGCCGGCACCGTTTGTACCGACAGGTCCGTTAGGAGTACAAATAGGCGTAGGGACCTGGCTGCCATTTATCGCACTTACCACGTGGAGTCCCGCAGTTACCTGCAGGGCACCAGCGCAGGTGTCTTGCGCTGTGGCAATTGGTATTGCGCATAAGCACATCAGTATCAGAGTAATTTTTTTCATGCTGTAAATATTTAATTTTAATATTATTGACACGGTGTCAAGGAATTTATCCATTGCTCCATTAAAGCGATGCCTTCTTCGTGAATAACCGTTCGGCCGTGCAGTGGCATCCGGTATCCTTCATTAGTGGTGTTAAGGCGGTAGTATAACATCGACCGACCTATATTTCCTGGTGTAACCAAAGTTCCAAGCGCCGGAGGAAAGTCCTGCATATCGGCAGTTTCCACACATACTCCCATATTTTGCAGATTGTTGTTCGTTTCGTTGAAAGCGAGTCGGAGTGGGCGGTAGTCGCAATGTTTTCCCACAGAGTGGCAATGGGCACAGTTGACATCGACATAGGCCCGCGCACGAAGCTCCAAAGGTTTTGAAGTATCATTGTAATTAACTGCGGTATTTTCAATCGAAGGCATTGTGAAATCCGCATTCAGGTAACCGGCATCTATCCAGGCCGTCAGCTGATTTTTAGTAACATCGCCATAATCGTAATTGAAATTGAGATTTTGCGCCTCAATCCCGATGGGAATATGCATTGTAACTTCGCTGCCATTTACTATTTCCTTGGTTTTATGGCAAACGATGCACTGGTCTTCGGACGGAATTCTGTAATTGGTGCTCTTAGTCACATTATCGGCACCTGTCCAGGTGATTTCGGTAAAACTGCCGGTAAGATCGAAAAAAGCTTCGGTCTGCTCTTCGTTCCAAATATAGTTTGCGAAGATCCAGCCTTCACTTTTGCGTATCATGATTCGAGTTTCCACTAAACGCGTGCCACCCGGTGCAGAAATGTTCTGAACATTATCATAGTAGAAACTTTTTATCAGCGCTGCGCCAACGGGAAGCTCCAGAATATTGCCATCACCGTTGAAAGTGCCTTTGGAACCTTCCGGCATCCACACGAAACGCTTCTTTTGGGCGTAATCGGTAAACAGGCTGCTTGCCGGTTCGTAGGGAAGTACATTTAATGACGGAATCTGATCTTTCAAAGGACCATCGAAAAAGTGGTAATCCGATAGCTTCGGATATGGTACCTCAGTAAGGTTTACTATAACGGGCGATACAGGCGGGGGTTCAACAATAGGATCGTAGTGAGTGTCATCATCTGAACATCCGATCAAGAGCAAACCAAAAACGTAAAGTATAAAGTAATGAATTCGCATGGTGCATATTTAGTCTTTCCAAAAATAATAATTTTTTGTTAAGAACCTAGCTAAGTTAGCGATATAGTACTAATAACTTGCGAGTTATCTGTGATATTAGGTATTGAGATAAATTATTCCAAATCGATATCGGAGGGATCGGCGCGTTTTATTATTGTTTCCGGAAGGGCTTTTTTAGCTTTGGCGCCCATTTTTTTCAGTCGTTCTACGCTGCTTATCAAATTTCCTTTGCCATCGATTAATTTATTCATAGCTCCCTGATATTCAGACTTGCTTTCATCGATGCGCTTTCCGACCCGGATCAGATCGGAAACAAAACCTTCAAATTTATCATATAATGCGCCCGCCTGACGCGCAATCTCAAATGCATTTTCCTGTTGCTTTTGATTAGCCCACATGCTGTCGATAGTTCGCAAAGTCGCCAATAGTGTCGAGGGCGTAACGATTACTATATTCTTTTCAAAAGCTTTATTGTATAAAGCCGAATCTTCGTTCAATGCCATGGCGAACGCCGGTTCGATTGGAATAAAAAGTAACACAAAATCAGGGCTTTCAATTTGGTACAGGTCGTGATAATTTTTTTCTCCAAGTTGCTCCACATGTCGCCTGATTGAATTGACATGTTCCTTGAGAAATGCTGCTCGCAATGCGTCATCCTCTTCGTTGATGCATTTTTCGTAGGCCGTCAGCGATACTTTTGAATCGACGATCATCTTTTTCCCATCGGGCAAATTAATTACCACATCCGGCAGAACTCGCTGGCCATGTTCGTTGGTGTAACTGCGCTGCATTTCGTATTCACGTCCTTTCTCCAGGCCCGATTTCTCAAGTACGCGTTCCAGAACGAGCTCTCCCCAGTTGCCTTGCATCTTACTGTCGCCTTTCAAAGCTTTGGTGAGGTTCAAAGTTTCCCGGCTCATTTGCTCATTCATTTCCCGCAATCCAAGAATCTGCTGCCGTAGCGCGGCGTGATAATCGATGCTCTCTTTATGAGTATCTTCAACTTTCTTTTCGAAGTGCAATATTTTGTCCTGTAGCGGAGAAAGAATATTGGCAAGATTTACTTTATTCTGTTCGGTGAATTTAACCGATTTTTCGTCCAGGATCTTATTGGCTAGATTTTCAAATTCTTTTGTAAACTTCTGCTGTAATTGATCAACTTCATTTTTCTGTTCGACATGACGTTGGTGTAGATGATCATAATCGGCTTCTTTCTTTGAAAGCTGGACAGCAAAGGCATCCTTTTCGGTTCGAATTTTTTCTGATTCACGTTGAACTTCAATCAGCCGTTTTTCAAGCGAGGAGATAGCCGCTGCATGCTGCTCCTTAACAATGCTTAACTGGAATTCGGCCGATTTCAATTTTTCGACAACGGTAGATTGTGACGCCTGATTTCGGGCGGCGTAAAGCAATTTTCCAATGTAAATACCTGCAATCAGTGCGGATATAAATGAGAGAATAATATAAATTGCGATGTTCATGGCCGTGACGGTTAAACAGCAAAAGTACTAATATTACGCAGGCCTTGGTGGTGGCAAAAAAAAATGACCTGTTAAGAACAGGCCATTGTAAAAAAGTAGGTATTAGTTTCTAGGATTGTGAGATTTCAAATTGTCGATCGAAATGTTTATTGGGAATGCGCTTTTGCGAGTAGCTGTTGTAGATAAGCGATTTAACTTTCTTACGGCCAATTCGCAATAAAGAAACATTTATTACCATTCCGACAACGCAAATGCACATTAAAATCATTAACATGCTCATATATATTATGTGATTGATTTCAGATGAAAATTTAAAGTCGGAAGCAAAAAAGTATGCGGAAGCGACAAATACCACTGCTGATAATATTAAGGTGAATAGCTTCATAAGATAAATTTTTAAGTTGAACTATGATTTTATTTTGGGGTGCAGAGCATATTGTTTCTCACAAAAATCTACTGCTTTAATTTTTAACTAAATTAAGATTTCATTAAGAGAACTTTTTACACAATTATAAGTAAGAATTATATAATTCCTTTTGTGTTTCCGGTGCTCGTAGCTTTGGGATCCCAAATATTGAATTCGTGCAAAAATCACATGGTTTAAATGTAAAAGTTAGGTTAAAACTATGCCAAATGTCAATTGTATCGTAGCACGATGTTGTAGATTTGAAAGAAGCGGAAATCTAATGTTTCTACTAATTTTTTTATTATGAATCACGACGGCCCTATCATAATTATTGAGGATGACGAAGATGATCAGGAAATTTTGAAAGAAATTTTTGATAAGATTGACAATCCCAATAAAGTTTTATTTTTTTCGGATGCCATTAAAGCCCTCGACTTCTTAACATCAAACGAAGGCACTCCGCCATTTTTGATAATATCGGATATGAATTTGCCGCAAGTTGGCGGACTTGAATTACGGTCGATTCTGAGAAAACACGAAAATATTGGTCTGAGATGCGTTCCCTACCTGTTTTTCACAACATCAGCTGGTTACCGGGATCTTGTGGCAGCCTACTCTGATTCAGTTCAGGGGTTTTTCATCAAGCCTTCCAGTATGAGTGAACTGGAACGTTTGCTGCAAAGGATTCTCCATTATTGGAAGGACAACAAACCTCCGGTCGGATAATTATTTGCCAGGATTTATATTGCCGCGATGTTTTTTATTGTCGGGATGCGATGAAGGATAACGATTATCGGCCACATCATAATTCCGATCTTTATTTTCCATCAGTTCAGGATCTTCGATGATCTCATTACCAGTTTTATAATCCGGCTCCTGCACCGGATTTTTTTTATGGTTCGGATTGACAGCCTCATGCCTCGCACGTTGAACTATCTCCGGATTTCCTTTACTGTCGATGTCTGACTCCGTTTTTAGAGGCGCCGGATTATAATCTTCCGGTATATTTTCACTACTGAAACCTTCATTTCTCTCGTGTTCGATATTCGGGTTTTGTTCACCATTCCATTTTTTATCGCCTAAGTCTTTTCCTGAAGTTGCCATTTTTTGAATTGTTTTATAGTTAATATTACGGCTTTTAAAACGGGCAACGAAATGCTTTAACATTGCTTTATTACGGTGGATGACTACCTTTGCAGAATGGATTCGATTAAACATCGCCATTTCATGTTGCACAAGCCCTATGGTTACCTGAGCCAGTTCAAATATGAATTGAAGCGAAAGAAGAAATTGCTGGGCGAACTATACGATTTCCCACCCGGCACAATGGCGATTGGAAGGCTGGACGAAGACTCTGAAGGGCTGTTGCTGCTAACCACTGATGGAAATGTAAGCGAGCATGTCCGAAGTCGCAATACCGAAAAAGAGTACTGGGTGCAGGTCGACGGAATTATTACTGAAAGCGCCGCCAACTTACTGCGGTCAGGTGTTCAAATCGGTTTCAAAGGAAAGAAATATATCACTCGACCAGCGATAGCCGAATTGATGGATCCACCCGATATTCCACTGCGAACACAGAAGATCCGCGACGAACGGCACGGCCCGACAAGCTGGATTTCCATAACCGTTTCAGAAGGAAAATTTCGGCAGGTGCGAAAGATGACTGCTGCGGTTGGTTTTCCCACATTACGGCTGATCCGAATGCGCGTTGGCCAATATTACTTAAGCGATTTTGCTCCTGGTGAGGTTCGGGAGATTGAATTTTAAATTTATGTTATGTTAAATGTCGTGCTTGTATCGCCCGAAATACCCAATAATACCGGAAATATCGGCCGCCTCTGCGTAGGTACCGAAAGTCGTCTTCATCTGATTCATCCGTTCGGGTTTCAGATCACCGATAAGAATGTAAAGCGTTCTGGTCTTGATTATTGGATTCATCTCGATTGGAACGAATATGACAATGTAGAACAGTGGCTGGAGCAGGTAACCGACAAATCCCGAATATTCTTATTCACATCCAATACTCAAAAATCGTATCTCGATGCTGAATACCAAGATGGCGACTGGCTTGTATTTGGCAAAGAAAGTGTAGGGCTCCCGAAAGAAATGCTGGATAAATTCCCCAATCACTTGACAATTCCCATTTCGCCACTGGTGCGAAGCTACAACCTCGCCAATGCTGTTGCTTTTACTTTAGGTGAAGCCAAGCGGCAGTTATCTCACTTATAAAGCAATCAATAGGTAGCCATAAAATCTGTAAATGAACGAATAATGCTGTTCACTGATTTATCCAAAGATGGTTTGGCATCGATATAATCGTCTTTTACCCGTCCATCGGGTGCAAAAAAGTCGGCCACCCTCAACTCGGTCAAAACATCACTTGTATATATTTCGGGAATGGAAACGCGAATCGAATAGGTCGTCTCGCGCAATTGGACATTCAAAGTGTATTTCACCCGATGATAAAATGCCTCGCCGCGATTCCTGTAATAGAACGCGTTGGGTTTGTGGCCGTCGATTTTAAAACCGTCGCTGGTAATATCGTATACTTCATACGGATAATCGATCGTCTGGTTGAAATTTGCCACCCACGATTTTGCAGTTTCAATAATTTTTTCGGTTGTTTTCATCGGTTTGGGTACTGTGACAGAACCGTAACCCGATGGTGAAAGCGACAATTCCTGTTGCGCCAGTAGCGAAGTGGAGACTAGTAAAAAGTATATAGGTATAATCCGAAGCATCACATTTTTCATAAAGGTCATTTATATTATGAAGATAATGAATTAAAAATCTGCAATGATGAACGTGTGGCTACTTTGATCGAATTTTATAGTAGTGTTGGGAAACATAGTATCAAACGTGCCATTTTCAATTAACCGCATCGGAATATCCTGAACAATTTTTTGAGCCGTCATCACAATCAACTCATCACATAGTTGTATGGCAAGGTCGATATCGTGTGTCGAGAAAAGGATTGCTTTGGCAGTTTCCCGGGTGAGCTTTTTCAGCAATTGCAATAAGTTGGCTTTATGATTCAGGTCCAGATGCGTGGTGGGTTCATCGAGAACAATTAGCGGAGTATCCTGTGCAAGTGCCCTGGCAATAAGAACTTTCTGCATCTGGCCATCACTTAATTCGTAATGTTTTTTACTCAGCAAATGACCAATATCTGTTAGTTCGACTGCATTATGAATGGCCGTTTTATCAATTTCAGATAATCTCCCCATCCAATTTGTGTATGGCTGCCGCCCCAAAGCCACAAGTTCGTAAACGGTTAGGTTGCTGGGCGGAAGTTTTTCAGTCAGCACCACACTCAATTCTTTTGCGATGTCACGCGCAGTCATATGCTCGATATTCGTACAGCCCAAAAAAATCTGACCTTGCAGCGGTGGCTGTATTCCGGTAAGTGTACGCAATAACGTTGATTTTCCAATCCCGTTCGCGCCCACCAAAGCCACAAGCTGACCGGATGCGACATTGATATCAATACCGGTCGCAATCACTGAATCGGATTTCTTTTTCCGATAACCGATCGCGACATTCCGTGTATGTATCATAAATTCGTTCATCAGCTTGCCAATTTTCTTTTGCTCACCAATAGCCAGATTACGACCGGCGCACCTACGATAGAAGTTACTGCGTTGATTGGCAGCGTCAAATCAGAGCCCGGAAGTTGCGAAATTATATCGCATAAAAGCATGATTATCGCGCCTGATAAAATAGTTGCCCAAAATAGAATTGTGTGGCTGCTGGTTTGGAATACCAATTTAGCGATATGAGGAACCGCTAATCCGATAAAGGCAATCGGACCGGCAAATGCAGTAATGCTTCCCGCAAGTATGCTGGTTGCGATAATTATAACCAATTGCGTTCTTTTAATGTTAATGCCAAGGCTACGCGCATAGTTTTCGCCTAACAACAATGCATTCAGCGGTTTAATACAGGAAAAGCTTAATATCAATCCGATAATCACCGCAGTGCTTAAGATTGCGATTGATATCCAGGATAAGTTGCCGAGATTTCCCATCGCCCAGAAGGTAAATCGCTGCAGTTGCTCGGCTGAGCTGAAATAACTCAGAGCGCCCACAATGGCACTGGTAAAACTTCCAAACATCAACCCTACGATCAATATTGCCATTGTGTCTCGTAATTTTTGTGAAACGACCAATACCGCAATCATCACCATAAAACTTCCGATGCAAGATGCCAACACGATTCCGTATTGTGACAATGCTATCGGCACTAATACCCCCGGCAAAATAGCCGAGCCTAACAGTATCGCCGCGACGCCCAAACTCGATCCCGAGCTCAATCCCAGAACATACGGGCCGGCGAGCGGATTTCGAAACAAAGTCTGCATCAACAAGCCGCTGATGGCTAAACCCGTCCCGGCCATTACGGCAGTGATCGCTTTTGGCAGCCGGTAGTTGATTATTATATATTCCCACGTTTTTTTGGAAGCCGATTCGCCAAAAAGACTTTGAATAACCTCGCCAAATGGTATCGACACCGAACCAAGCGCGATGTTCAATACGAATAATAAAAGCAAACTCACTGTAAGTGTCGCAAAGAGAAAGGTATGTTTTGACGCCGGCACTACTGTAATTTTTCGAAAAAGTAAAGTTGGTAGTCGGGCAATAATTCGGGATGCAGTATTTTGATCATGTCTTTCAATACTAAATCCGGACGGTTGGGCGCCAATTCATAATAGATCACCCCGCCCGTTTTTCCTTTTTTAGTACTGAAGGAATACACATTTTTATCCTGGAATGCTTTGAATTGCGTGTAATGCGAATTGCTATCGGCCATTTCTTTGAGGGAAGTGAATTGCGCCGGACCAATCCAGAAATCCGCCTGGTTTGCAGTTTCTAAGACTTTTTCAAAGGGAAGCGACAAACTCCCGGTGCCACTTGTTTGACTCCATAAATAGTCTCCGCCGGCCTGTGCAATTATCTGCGCGCCCCAACTGTTGCCCTGCGGCAGGTACCATTGGTTTTCATAGATTGCCCCTGCCATTACCGTCGGTTTTACCGAAACTTTTCCTGCCAAAGAAAGCGCAGCACTATAGTCACTTTCGATTTTTGAAAATATTGCATCGGCCTGGTCTTGGAGTCCGTATAAAGCGCCAAAGAATTTTATCCATTCGGCTTTTCCCAGCGGCGTTTGCTCGTTCCAGTCACCGTTCAGCAATACCATCAGGCCACTTTTTTCCAGGTTATCTAAAGCTGCATTGTTGTTGTCGATGCCGTAACCGATGATCACATCCGGCTCGATATCGATAATGACTTCGGTATTTAAATTTTGATTATTGCCGATTTCACGCACATGTCCGCCTTCAATTCGATTGCGAACGCGTTCCGATGAAATGTATTCCATCTGTGGAAAACCAATGAGCGAATTTTCGACCGACAGCATTTCCAGCGAAGGAACATGCGTTGTTGAGGTTACGACAATGGTTTTAATCGGGATATTGACGATTTGATATTGGCTCAGGCTGTCAGGGATGGTGCCCGATTTCTCTTTTAATATGTAATGATAATCCTGGGTTGCGCCCGGCCACGGATTGCTGACTTTCACAAGCGAATAACCGTCGTAATTGTAAATTGCGAGTCCGCTTGCATGTTTAATCTGATTTTCAGCGGTGTCGGTGCTATGTTTATCAGTTTTCTGATCACATGCCGAGAGTAAAAGAAACAATATGCCTAATCGAAAGAACAGTGTCATTGCGCGGATTTTTACAAAAGTAAAATAATGTTTCGATAAACGGCGACTACTTACTATCTTTGCAGCCGAATAAGGTTGTGATTTTCGATTACTCTGAATCACATTAAAAGGGAATTAGGTTAAATACCTAAGCTGTTCCCGCAACTGTAAGCTATAAAAGACTGTTGTTATCCGCAAGCCACTGTGAAAATGGGAAGGCAAACAACAGGACGCAAGCCAGGAGACCTGCCTTTTTCTTAATTAATATCGAATCTTCGGGAGAAAGGTTCAGAAATTATGACTGTAAGGAATCTGCTGGTTTTTTTCGCTGTTCTGTGTTGCCGGATGCTGTTCGCGCAACAAGACACTATTTCACTGCATGAAGTTGTCATTTCCGATGCACAGTTGCGGAATTTTTCCGAAATGCAATCAGTTATTTCATTGTCCGATTCGATTTTGAAAACAAATCGTAACGATCTTACGTCGCTGCTCAAATTCAATACCCCGATCTACTTTAAGGAAAACGGCTACGGCATGGTGTCCTCGCCTTCGTTTCGCGGAACAACGGCCCAGCACACGGCGGTGATCTGGAACGGAATCAACATCAATTCGCAGTTCAACGGTCAAACCGATTTCAATACGATTCCCACGGCCTCGTTTGAGCAAATAGACATACGTTCCGGCGGCGGAAGTGTCATTTACGGGAGCAGCGCCATTGGAGGCACTGTTCATTTGAAAAATGAATTGTCACTTTCCGATCATTTCGATTCCGATATTTTCGTCAGCCACGGAAGTTTCAACACGCAATTGCTGAAGGCGAAGGTGTCGGCAGGAACGAGAAAATGGTCGTTTGTAACAGCGGTCAGTCGCATCAGTTCCGATAACGATTTTGAATTACCCAATGGAGGTCGGAACATAAATGGCCAATATCAAAGCAACAATGTTTCGGCCAGCACCGCTTTTCGGATCAATAACCGGAATATACTTAAATTTTACAGCCAGTTAACCGATGGCGAGCGAAACTTTTCACTATTCCTGCCCTCGGATACGAATCAGAAATATTTCGATTTCAATACCCGTAACCTGCTGGAATGGGAAAATCGGTCGGGCAAATTGATTTCTAAATTGAAAGTGGCCCATCTGAACGAACAATATACATACTTCCTGAATATTGAATCGGACAACCACTCTTATGGTAAGGTGACTTCGCTGATTGGTAAGTACGATTTAACTTACTCTTTTAATCGGCATCAAATCAACGCGGTTATCGACTACACGAATTCTGCAGGCGAGGGAAGCGATATTGCGAACCAACAACGATCTGTCGGCGCCGCTTCGGTATTATTTAAAAATGCCGATGTTTCGAAATTCGGCTACCAAATCGGCATCCGGCAGGAGTTTACCGATAATTATCAAAGCCCGTTTCTGTTTTCCGCCGGAGCGAAATATAAAATCGGACAGAGCTACAGCATTCGCAGCAATGTTTCCCGAAACTTCCGGATACCAACCTTCAACGATTTATATTGGTCGGGCGGCGGCAACGAAAATCTGATGCCTGAAACATCGTATCAGGCTGAGATCGGTAACGAATTCAGTTTCCAACAGGCAACGGTTTCGGTTACGGCCTATTATTCAAAAACCGAAAATATGATTCAGTGGTTGCCCGGCCAAACTACGTTATGGTTTCCGCAGAACGTCAAGGAAGTGACGGGTTATGGTGTTGAGGCGGTAGCCAATGTGAAAAAGTCGATCGGCAAAAATTATTTCACGCTTGCCGGGACATACGCCTATACGGTTTCCGAAAACGAAGCAGGAAAACAATTGATTTATGTTCCTTTTCATAAAGCAACCGGCGCGCTTTCTTATCAGCGGTCGAAGATTTCTGCGAATATTCAAATGTTATATAATGGTTCCGTTTTTTTTCGAACCGATAATAATCCGCGTTATACGGTGGATGCCTACGAGCTGGTCAATATTACTGTCGGTTATAAAATATCGAAGGCGACAATTGGCGCGACTGTCAACAACATTTTTGACAAACGGTATTTTGTAATGGACCGGCGGCCTTTTCCCGGGCGGAATTTTAATTTTTATCTAAACCTTAATTTATAATTTTATGAGATTTCCTAAATTTTTCCTGATGTTGATTGCAGCTGTTTCGGTTTCGTGCAACAGCGATGACAGTGGCACTGCAGTCGTAAGTGGCGATTATGCGAATGGTTTTTTAGTCCTTAATGAAGGCGGAACCGGCGAGGTCACCTATATGAGCAGCGACCTGGCCACAGTGGAACACGATATTTTCTCGGGTGTGAACGGTTCCGGCCAAGATTTGGGCGCCTTTGCCCAGTCGATGTTTTTCGATGGCGATCGCGCATTTGTCATTTCAAACGGATCGAATAAAATTACGGTGGTAAACCGGTACACATTCGAATATATCGCGAGTATCGATTCCGGTTTCCAGTCTCCGCGTTACGGCGTAGTTTCAAACGGAAAGGCATTTGTCACCAACTCGAATGATTTTATGAGCACTACGGACGATTTCATCTCAGTGGTGAATTTGTCGACATTATCGGTTGAAGGAACCATTACAGCCAACGACCAAACGGAGAAGATCACCGCGCATAACGGAAAAATTTATGTGGCGACCGGATATTTCGGGGTGGGAGACAAGATTATCGTAATCGATGCCGCATCGGAAGAAATCATCACCAAAATCACGGTGCCTGCCGCGCCAAATTCATTGGAAGTTCACAACCAAACGCTTTTTGTCTTAAGCGGAAGCTTTGACGGTGAAAGCAGTTTGAGCCGAATCGACATCAACAACAACAGCGTGATTTCATCAACATCGTTTCCGTCAACAATGGGCAATGCGGTAAATCTCGATATTGAGGATGATTTTATCTATTTTACATCGTCGTCTAAAATCTATAAGTTTTCCGTCGATGTTACCGCAATCAGTGATACGCCGCTTGTCGATACACAGTCACCATCATTTTACATGGGCTACGGCTTCGCTGTCAATGCCAACCGGATTTACATAAGTGAGGCTGCCGATGATTTCGCATCAGACGGCAGTGTTTTCATTTATGGAACCGACGGCAGTTTTATCGCCGAGAAAAGCAGCGGACTCGGTCCCAACGGATTTTACTTCAACTAAAAGAAAACGGCCCCGATATGAGGCCGTTTTTTATTATAATCCGGAAGCGAATTCGAGAAAGATATTCGCCAGTTTTTCCTGTGACTTTTCATTGGTCAGGTATTCGGCGTCCTGCTTGTTGGAAATATAACCAAGCTCAACTATGATCGCCGGCACTTCGGCCTTCTTCAGTATCATGAATGGTGCTTCCTGAATTGAATTTACTTTAAATCCATTTTCCTCGAACATCGCTTTCAGTTTCTCTGCAAGCAATTGCGATTCTTTCGAGGTTTTGGTGTCTTTACCTATAAAAAGGTCGATTCCCGATTTATGCGATTGCGGACTAGAATTAACATGCAGCGATAATAGTATGTCGGCATTTATTTCATTGGCAAATTTTGCGCGGTTTGCCAGTTCGACAAATTCGTCTGTTTTTCGCGTGCGGTGAATTGCAATGTTTTGGTTCTGGTTCACCGCTTCAATTTGGTCGGAAATTCTTTGCGTAATGTGTTTTTCGGTATGCAGTTCGGTCGAGGCACCATGGTCATGGCCACCATGCCCGGCATCGATGACAACATTGATCTGTTTTGCAGAATAGGTGAATGCGAAACAAGTCGCAATCAATAGTGTTAAAAACAGGCCTGATACTTTTTTCATGGGGGTTGGTTTAGGGATTGATATCTAATGAAACGCTGATATATTGGTAATTTATTGCGTAAGATATAAATATTTTGTTAAAATCATTCCATCAGATGTTTTTCGGAATACATTCCGTCCCGAATATCATCCGATTTGCTATGCGTAAAGTACCGGGTTGGTTCAACACGCGGCGAAATTGCGCGGCTATTGTTGGAAATTTGATCAAGTGCTGCCGAAAGCAACGTTTCCGATGGCGAACCCAAAGTTCCCAAGTTCCCGATATGCTCCGGGACAGTGACGTCGGGCGGAAGCCCATTGAAATAATCGCCAAACCCAGCGGCATTAATTGTTTTCAGGACAATTGGCTGCATCGCATAAAAATGTTTGTCGCTTCGGCCATCGCGGCTGAATGAAGGCGAATCGTATAATGTGATGGAGCCGACATTTTTGCCGACGGTGGTGGTGCCAATCTGGATTACGTTTATGTAAGGCTTGAGTCCGTTAATGACAAGTTCGCTGGCCGATGCCGTACTTTCCGTTGTCAGAATATATATTTTATCAAGGTTTAGATGATTGAGGGTGACCCCTGATGAGAGTTGCGATCCGAAGTAATTCCGCAACGTACCGGGATTGACATCTTCAAAATATTCCTGCACTTTGGGATTCCATTGTTCCTGCGCAAAAACTTGTCCGGTGAACTGGCCTGTTATTAAACTGGCAAGTTTGGTGGCTGTTGCGATAGAACCACCTGAATTGTAACGAAGGTCCAGGACGAGGTGCGTTATATTCTGCGCGCGCAATTCGCCAAAAGCGTTGTTGAGCTGTGTTTCATAATTAGGATAAAAGCCGTTATACATTATATACCCGACGCGATGCTGGCCTTGCTCAATAACATTGCTGATGAAGACCGGATTTTCAGAATAAACCGATTTTGTAAGCGTAACCGATTCGCCGTTTGGCGTAATGTTGCCATTATCGTATGTTGCGAGGTTTAAAGTATAAGTGTCGGCTGCCAACAATTGGCTGTAATTGTCAATCGTCAAACTTTGACCGTTCACCGCATAAAATATGTGACCGCGTTCAATATTTTTTGAGGCCGCATCAGAGTTGGGTAAGATGTAACGAACCCATCCGAAAATTTGGGTGGTGCTACCGGGTTTGTATCGAAGGCCGTAATCTACACCATTATTTTTCGTCGTTCCCGAAAGTGTACCTTCAAGCAGTCGGTAATCATCAACAATCCAACTGAATCGATCGATATCAGACGAAGTGCGTAAATCTTCAAATAAAACAACGGGATTTGTGTAATCCCTTAAAAAATGATTAAGTTCACTTTGATTCGTAAAGCGCTCGTCGCCAAGTAGTGAAACTTCAGGTTGCCATAAATAGTACAGATTCATGCCCTTCCAAACAAAATCGTTTATTTGCACGTCTTGCGGAACGTGATGATCGTCGTCGGTTTCACATCCTGACACTATAATAGCCATCGCCATCAGTAATGGGAAAAGTCTGAATTTCATATCATTGGTTTGATTCAAAAGTACATATAATAAAATATTTTAGGGGAAACGGTAACAAATAAAATGTTGCCTCGTCTTGCCTTTAACCACAACATTTAAGTGAAGATTATGGACCATACCGAGTTCATGCAGTTAGTAAGCCCTGTAAGGGATAAAGTTTTCAGGCTGGCGAAAAGGCTGTTGGTAAGTACCGAGGAAGCGGAAGATGCCATACAGGAAGTTTTTGTAAAGCTCTGGAACAAAAATGAGGGACTGCGACAGTACAACAGCATCGAAGCTTATGCGATGACGATTACCAAAAATTATTGTTTGGATCAGTTGAAATCGAAAAGGGCGGGAAATTTGAAAATCGTCCACAATAATTTTGTGGGCAGGGAAGCAGGTTTATTACAGCAAACAGAAGACCGCGACAGTTGGAACTGGATGGAAAAAGCCATCGATAAACTGCCGGAGCAACAAAAAATGATTGTTCAGATGCGCGATATTGAACAATATGATTATGATGAAATCGCCGCAATAATGCAAATGAATGAAACTGCGATCAGGGTATCGCTTTCAAGGGCCAGGAAGACATTGAGGGAATTTATTATTAAAACACACAGCTATGGAATCGCACAAAATTGAAATTTTAATTGAGAAGTATTTTGATGCAGAGACGAGCATCGCCGAGGAAAATATCTTACGTGAGTACTTTGCATCTGCAAATGTTGCGCAACATCTGGAACGTTACAGGCCGATGTTTGCCTTCTACTCCGAGGCTAAGGAAATCGCGCCGGCTCACAAATTATCGGTGCCGCATAGA
>JADMKR010000103.1 GCA_015478765.1 Flavobacterium sp. | reverse complement strand
CAGGACCGCAGGAATGGATGCTTTGCAGGCGATGTCCAATACCAACCAATATACGGTTTTAAACGCCAACCGTGCAGCGCGGACTATGCAAATCGATTTATATGATTTTGCTTCTTTGCAGAAAATTTCGACAATAATCGATACTAAAGATCACGCCGAATTAAAGTCGATTCAAAGCTACACTTTCGACAAGGCGGAGAACCAATTACTATTGGCCAATAATACAAAGCCGATCTACCGCCATTCGGCTACGGCAGATTTCTATTTGTACGACATTAAATCAAAGCAACTCTCGAAATTGTTTGAGCAGGTGATGGAGCCTACCTTTTCGCCCGATGGTACAAAGATCGCCTATGCAAAAGAGAACAATTTGTTTGTTTACGATATCGCCGCCAAATCGACGACGCAAATCACGAATGACGGTAAAAAGAATGAAATCATAAACGGGATCACCGACTGGGTTTATGAAGAAGAGTTTGCATTTGTCCGTGCATTCGACTGGAGTGCCGACAGCCGTAAACTGGCGTACATACGCTTCGATGAACGTGAAGTGCCGGAATTTTCGATGGGGATTTTCGAAAAGCACCTGTATCCTAAAATGGAGACGTTCAAATATCCGAAAGCTGGCGATAAAAATGCTGAGGTTTCATTACACATCTACGATTTGGCATCCAAGGCGGTAAAAGCTGTGGCGATGAATCAATACAATGATTTTTACATTGCGCGATTAGAATGGACGAATAACCCGAATGTTTTGAGTGCGCAGGTTTTGAACCGCCATCAAAATAATCTGGATCTTTTGTTTATTGACGGTACATCGGCAACTTCAAAGGTAGTTTTAAATGAAAAGGACAAAGCCTATGTGGATGTAACCGACAATCTTACTTTCTTAAAAGACAACAGTTTTATCTGGACCAGTGAAAAGGATGGCTTTAACCATATTTATGTGTACGATGCCAATGGAAAACTCCGTAAGCAAGTCACCAGTGGGCCATGGGAAGTGACCAACTATTACGGATATGACGAGAAAACCAATTCTGTCTTTTATCAGTCGGTTGCTAACGGTTCGATTAACCGTGACATTTACAAGATAAAACTTGACGGTAAGAATAAAGTCCGCCTTTCGAATAAAACCGGTACCAACCGCGCGACTTTCAGCCCGAATTATGAGTTTTATATAAATAACTTCTCTAATGCCACCACGCCGCCCGTTTATACATTGAACAGTGCCAAAAACGGCAATCAGGTAAAGGAGATAGTAAACAACGATGATTTGCTGACGCGGATAAAACCATATGATCTGCCAACAAAGGAATTTTCGGTGATAACGACTAACAAGGGTCATCAGTTGAACGCATGGATGATTAAGCCTTCGAATTTTGATCCGTCGAAAAAATATCCTGTGTTCATGTATCAGTATTCTGGTCCGGGTTCGCAGGAAGTGGCCAACAGATGGCATAGCTCCAATGATTATTGGTTTATGATGTTGGCACAACAAGGTTATATAGTTGCTTGTGTCGACGGCCGTGGTACGGGCTTGAAAGGTTCTGATTTCAAAAAAGTGACCTACAAAGAACTTGGAAAATTCGAAGTCGAAGATCAGATCGATGCGGCAAAGGTAATTGGAAATTATGCTTATGTCGATAAAGACCGTATAGGGTCATTTGGATGGAGTTATGGCGGATTCATGTCGTCGAATCTGATTTTGAAAGGAAATGATGTCTTTAAAATGGCCATTGCAGTGGCTCCGGTTACCAACTGGCGCTTTTATGATACGGTTTACACCGAACGATTTATGCAGACGCCCCAGGAAAACGCGTCGGGTTATGATGACAATTCGCCCATTAATCACGTGGATAAACTTAAAGGAAAGTATTTGCTGATTCACGGTTCGGCCGATGATAATGTACATGTACAAAATTCGATGCAAATGATTGAGGCGCTGATACAAGCCAACAAACAGTTTGATTCTGAAATTTATCCTGATAAAAACCATGGTATTTATGGCGGTAATACGCGAATCCATCTGTATAACCGAATGACTAATTTTATTAAAGAAAATTTATAATTCTTCGATCAGGGAAAAATTAACATAAATCCGTCGGAAGACAAAACAACTCTTATATCAAATAACTCAACAAAATGAATTTAACTGCAGAGAAAGCCTCTTCGTCGCAAGTATTCGGTCATCCGGCCGGACTATTTGTATTGTTCTTTACTGAAATGTGGGAACGTTTCAGCTACTATGGTATGCGCGCATTATTGACGGTATTTTTAGTAAGCACCATAAGTGACGGTGGATGGGGATGGACTAGCGCGGAAGCACTCCAATTATACGGATTGTACACTAGTTTAGTATATGCGACACCGCTGCTAGGAGGTCTGCTTGCCGATAAGATTCTGGGTTTTAAGAAAGCAATCTTAATTGGAGCTTTGGTAATGACCTTAGGTCACGCATCAATGGCTCTCGAAGGCGTTCATCAATATTTCTTTTTTGTGGGATTGGCATTTATGATTTTGGGTAACGGAATGTTCAAACCGAATATTTCTTCAATGGTAGGACAGCTTTATCCAAACAACAGTCCGAAAAAAGATGCAGGTTACACCATTTTTTACATGGGTATCAACGCGGGGGCTTTCTTAGGATCACTTCTTTGTGGTTATCTGGGCGAGAAAATCGGATGGCATTATGGATTTGGACTGGCAGGTGTATTTATGTTTTTCGGAATGCTGCAGTTTTATTTTGGACAAAAGATTTTCGGTATTATAGGTGATAAGCCAAATACTGAAAGCAAGGTGGCCAATGAAGAGCCAGAGGAAGAACTTCCTCCAAATGTGGTCAAAGACCGTTTATTTGTAATTTCCGTATTGATGATTGCGAGTATCTTCTTCTTTTTTGCCTTTGAACAGGCCGGAGGTTCGATGACGATATTTGCAAAAGATTACACGCAAAGATTACTTGAAGGAACAGCAGCGACAACCTTTAAGTGGATTGACGCGATACTAACGTTGGTGCCGATAGTAGCAGTAACAATTGTATTGTATCAGTTATCCGTAAAAATCGCAAAAGAATATCCATTAACGATCTTCTTTACGGCACTTTCATTTTTTGCAATTACTTTATTAGGTTTCTGGAAAATATACCGGGAATTCAATGCATTGGAAACTGAGGTGACTGTTTCATGGTTCCAAATCCTGAACGCGTTTTTTATTGTCACTTTAGCATCCCTTTTCAGCCAGCTTTGGGAAAAAGTGTGGAATCCGTCAGGGCCGATAAAATTTGCGCTGGGATTAATTTTGGTTGGTATTGGCTTTGTCGTACTCGCCTATGGAAGTATGGGAATTTTGGACAGCGACGGAAATATCGTTAAGGTGTCGATGGTCTGGCTTATCCTTGCGTATTTTTTCCACACATTAGGAGAATTATGTCTTTCGCCTGTCGGACTTTCCTATGTGTCTAAATTGTCACCGAAAAAATTATTGGGATTGATATTTGGTTTTTGGTTCCTTGCGTCGGCAATTTCAAATTTCCTTGCTGGCTGGACCGGCGGATTTATTGACCGAATCGCAGAAACATACTCCATGTCGACTTTCTTCCTTATTATTGCATCTTTACCGGTAGCAGTAGGGCTGATTCTGATACTGATGAACCCAATGTTGAAACGTAAAATGCATGGCATTAGATAGATAACAGGCTAATTATTGTAACATAAATGAACCAAATGACACCAAATTCGACCGACCAATTTTTCAAAAGCACGGTTTTAGGACATCCTTCAGGCTTATTCGTTTTATTTTTTACCGAGATGTGGGAGCGTTTCTCGTTCTATGGAATGCGCGCTTTATTGATTTTATTCCTGACTTCTTCGTTCCTGGAAGGCGGATGGGCTTGGACAAACGAACAAGCAATGGCGCTTTTTGGCTCATATGTTGGCCTGGTGTATTTGTCGACCATGATGGGTGGATACTTTGCCGATAAGATTATTGGATATCGATATGCGGTATTGATCGGCGCTTTGTTGATGACTTTCGGGCACGGTGCCATGGCTATTGAAACACCGTTTTTTATCTATACAGGATTAATACTATTGGTATTCGGTAACGGATTCTTTAAACCGAATATGACCTCAATCGTTTCGGAAATGTACAAAGATCGACCGGAGAAAAAAGACGGTGCCTATACTATTTTCTATATGGGTGTGAATTCAGGTGCATTCTTCGGAATTGTGCTTTGCGGATATCTCGGTGAGCAGGTGGGTTGGAGCTGGGGCTTCGGATTGGCTGGTATATTCATGCTTTTCGGGTTGATACAATTTTGGTTATCCCAGAATATTTTTGGCGATATCGGTTTAAAACCGGTTAAAAAAGAAGTAGTACTTACCGATGAGAACAATGATAAATTAAATCCATTTCCGGGGTGGCAAGTGGCACTGATTGGATTGATGAGCACACTCGGACTCGTGTGGATTATTTTCGAACCCGCGAAAATTATTACCGATGGCGCATTAGACATTTTCAATTTTGAAGTAATGGGCTTATCGGGCAACAACTTTACGATTCTCGTTG
>JADMKR010000102.1 GCA_015478765.1 Flavobacterium sp. | reverse complement strand
CCGAACCTTTATAGGTCATTTCGCCGTTGATCATCACTCCGGCTTCGAAAGATTTCTTGGCGTTATCCCAGGCACCACCGGCGTTATTCTGGAACACAGCCCAAAGAACACCCGACACGGTTACACCCGCCATATAACCACCAAGCATTTCGGCGATTATTTGGTTGTTGTCGCCATATACCAATTTGCCCAATAACACGATCGCGATCGGAAAACCGATCGTCAAAATTCCTGGCAACATCATTTCACGAAGTGCGGCTTTTGTAGAGATATCAACACATTTTGCGTAATCAGGTTTTCCGGTTCCTTCCATAATCCCCGGAATTTCGCGGAACTGACGGCGTACTTCATACACCATATCCATCGCCGCTTTTCCAACCGAATTCATCGCCAATGCCGAGAACACGACCGGTATCATTCCGCCTACGAACAACATCGCCAAAACCGGAGCTTTGAAAATGTTGATTCCGTCAATGCCTGTAAAGGTTACATACGCCGCGAATAATGCAAGCGACGTCAATGCCGCAGAAGCGATCGCGAATCCTTTTCCTGTTGCAGCAGTTGTGTTACCAACCGAATCCAAAATGTCGGTACGAGTTCGTACTTCTTTCGGTAATTCGCTCATTTCGGCGATTCCACCGGCGTTATCAGATATTGGTCCGAATGCATCGATAGCCAACTGCATAGCCGTTGTCGCCATCATTGCAGAGGCAGCCAATGCTACTCCGTAAAAACCTGCGAAAGCGTACGATGCCCAGATTGCGGCAGCAAATAATAATACTGTCGGGAAAGTGGAGATCATTCCGGTTGCGAGTCCGGCGATCACGTTAGTCCCCGCACCTGTACTCGATTTTTGTACGATTGCCAAAACCGGCTTCGTACCCAATCCTGTGTAATATTCCGTAACGGATGAAATCACACCGCCAACTACCAGTCCGACGATGGTGGCATAAAACACCCGCATCGAAGAAATATCTTTCATGCCTTCGCCGAAGAATTCCATTCTCATCGTTTCAGGCAACATGTATTTTACAAGAACGTAGCAAGAAATAGCTGTCAATATGATTGACACCCAGTTTCCGACGTTCAGCGCGCCTTGTACCTGAGCTTCTTTGGCACTGTTGTCTTTGATTTTTACCAGCATAGTTCCGATGATCGAAAACAAGATTCCGAAACCGGCGATAGCCATTGGAAGTAAAATCGGGCCGATGCCTCCAAAAGCATCGTCGATCGCACCGCCCATATCTTTTATAACATAATTTCCGAGAACCATCGCAGCCAATACCGTGGCGACATACGATCCGAATAAATCGGCTCCCATACCGGCAACGTCACCTACGTTATCACCAACGTTATCGGCGATGGTAGCAGGATTTCTAGGATCATCCTCCGGAATTCCGGCTTCGACCTTACCGACTAAATCGGCACCGACATCGGCTGCTTTAGTGTAAATACCGCCTCCGACACGAGCGAACAACGCAATGGACTCGGCTCCAAGAGAGAAACCGGCAAGCGTTTCAAGAACGATCGTCATCAGTTCAGAAGGCGAACGCATTACGCCGTCGATGGCGACAGCTTCCCAAACGCCGTTCATGAAGTAGTGGAAGAAGAATATAAAGAATGCTGTCAGACCTAATACTGCGAGTCCGGCAACACCAAGACCCATCACGGTTCCGCCGCCGAAAGACACTTTTAGTGCCTGTGGCAAGCTGGTACGTGCAGCCTGGGTTGTACGAACGTTGGTTTTGGTTGCGATCTTCATCCCCATGTTTCCGGCCAGTGCCGAAAAGAAAGCCCCGAAGATGAACGCTATGACTATTAATATATGTGTTGTTGGAACAATAAATGAAACTGCGGCAAGTGCGATACTGGCGCCGACCACGAAAATGGCAAGTAAACGATATTCAGCTTTCAGGAATGCAAGCGCGCCTTCATAGATGTAATCGGAGATTTCCTTCATCTTCCCGTCTCCGGCATCCTGCTTTAATACCCACGCCCTTTTGGCCCACATAAACGCGAGGCCAATAATTGCCATTGCTATTGGCAAATAAATCATAAATGAATCCATAGATAATTTTTGGTATTTGTTAATATTTTGTAAATGTAACGAAACAGGTATAAATAAAAAAGCAATATCCGGTGATGAATATTGCTTTTGATGATATAATCGAAAGAGGTTTATCGAATGCTGAACAAACCAGCCTCTTTATTTTCAAGTTCGTCGAAACGGTTGATGCATTTTTCGATGATGGCATACGCTTCGGTCACGTCGCCCCATCCTTCCACATCGACACGTTTATTCTCGAGATCTTTGTACACCTGGAAGAAATGCTCGATTTCTTTCAGTAGATGCGGATTCATATCGGACAGATCTTCAAGTTTGTTCCAGATTGGATCCGATACCGGAACGCAAAGTACTTTTTCATCCGGACCTTTATCGTCGGCCATGTGGAAAACACCAATTGGCTTTACCTGCATTACGCAACCTGGAAATGTCGGCTCGGTCACCAATACCAAAACGTCAAGCGGGTCGCCATCGAGTGCAAGGGTTTCGGGAATAAAACCGTAATCGGCCGGGTACATCATGGATGAGAACAACATCCTGTCGTAGCGTATCTTTTTTAATTCAAAATCGTATTCGTATTTGTTCCGGCTTCCTTTCGGGATCTCGATCAAAACGTCGAAAGACCTTAATTTTGCTGCTGTCATAATCATTTTATTTGCGGGTGCAAAAGTACGCAAACATTGGAGTTAAACGAGGGGAAATTTCAAATTTAAAATTCCAAATTTTAAATGAAAGAGAGTTGTAAGGTTAATTGCGTGAAAGGCAGGGAGTTACTGAGTAAAGTTTCAAATCGAAAATTTCAAAATCCACAGGAGGATTTAGCCGGCATTTTTTGGTCAGATGTTCGTTGACTTGTCAAATAATGCACATGCATTATTTTACTCTGCTTCCCATTATATGAAGCTTAATTCCTTAAATACCAGATCGAGTAATCAAAATTACCTACATTTGAATCATATAAATTAATTGTGACACAATTACCATTTATTCCAGACCATTTTTATCATCGGAGGAATGATATCCACGCCAAATATGGAGGCAATTGGCAATCAGGCATATCACCGTCAGCTTCACGTCCATTTATTTTTATTTTTACAGGAAGCTCCGGTCATCAACATGGATATCGAGACGGTTGGGATAATCCAAATGTTTTTTCCTATACCGGCGAGGGTCAATTAGGAGATATGACTTTTACAAAAGGAAATCTTGCATTGCGTGATCATAAAGAAAATGGGAAGAGAGTATTTCTATTTGAGCAACATAAGAAAGGCTACGTAAAATTCTTGTCCGAGGTTGAGGTGATTGACATTGATTTATTTGAAACGCCTGATCGAAACTTTTTACCTCGTGTAGGAATAAAATTTACCTTTAAACGCCAGGGCATTTTTCTTCCTTATCGACCGGAGTTACTTAATCCACCTATTGACTTAGTGGCCGACCCTTTGGGCTTATTTCCATTGGAAACTCAAAAAGAACGTTTTGTAAATACTAGGGTGGGACAGGGCGCCTATCGAAAACGAATAATTCATAGATGGGAGTATAAATGTGCAGTTACGGGTTTTGATCATCTACAAGTCTTAGTCGCTTCACATATCATACCGTGGGCAGAATCCGATGACAACCAAAGAATTGACGTAAATAACGGGATACTGTTATCTCCCACTTACGATGCACTATTTGATCGAAATTTAATCACGTTTGAAAACTCTGGAAAAATTATTTTATCCGATGCGGTAGAAATGGAAGCTTTTAACAAAATAGGCGTTAGCGGACACGAAAGCATAAAGAACCTTAGCGAATACAATCATACTTATCTTGACTCACATAGAAATAGATTTTTATCAATTTGACGGTCAAATTAGAACTGAGTTTCAGTCGATAGCTAATAAAACAGAATGCAATAACCTGAGCCTCGTCCTTCTGCCTCCCCTAAATCAACAGTTCAACATCATTCATATTTTAGAAATTCGTTTAGTATTGGCGAATCTGCTGCTGCCCAATCTAACATAGAAAGCTGTTCTCTATCTAAGATTTTAAATTGAGCATGTTCCTTTAACAAAATATCACCCGATAAGACAATAGCCGTAAAGGGAATTAAATTAATTGTAATTTGAGGATAGGAATATTGAGAAGGCGAAAGTCTGTTGACAAGTTTAATCTCTAAATTAAGTTCTTCTTTAATTTCCCGCTTAACACAATCAATATCCGACTCACCAGCTTCAATTTTACCGCCCGGGAATTCCCACTTAAGTGGCTGGCTCATAGTTGCACTTCGTTGAACCACGAGAATTTTTTCATCTACACTAATTATAGCGCATGCTACGTCGATGACTGCCATTAATTGTTCTGCTTTATTTTGAGATTCATCAAATATAACATTTCTGACGGCGGCCAAACACGACAACTATAAAATGACTTATTAATATGGAAGCTCTTCCGAGAATGGTGAATACCGGCTGGGGCTACTGGCTCGTGGCGGCTTGGTCACCGCGTATTCTCCGCAAGTTTATAAATATTAATGGTAGAA
>JADMKR010000101.1 GCA_015478765.1 Flavobacterium sp. | reverse complement strand
GAAACTTTAGCTGTTAGTATGGGTAATTTGATGAAGCTGTTGACACCCGATGCAAAAAAAAGATAAGCAACAATGGGAAGTACAAAGAGAACAAATAGGACAATATATTTTTTCATGGAGTAATGGAAATATCCCGTGCAAAAATAAAAAAAGACGGTCTGAAAACCGCCTCTTTTGTGAATTAATATAGAATTAAAAATTCCATTTTATTGTCGAGGTTTTAAACACCTCATAGACGTAATCGCCCTCGACCAACAATATAAAAAGTAAGTAAATTACAAGAAACACAACCGACGAAACTACCGCCCATCGCAGGCTGCCCTTTTCACCTTCCATGTGCATGAATGCCCAAACGATATAATAGGCTTTGACTATCGTGAGGATAATGAAAATCCAGTTGAGCAAGGTCATGCTCAGGAAACTGTTCATAACCAGCGATTCCGGCTTAACAATACCGAAAGCTACTTCGACAATTGTAATTACTGACAAATAGATGAATACCAGCCAGATTCTCTTTGTATTGGAAACATGTTCGTGTGCGTGTGCCATGATTGTAAAGATTGAATATTATTAAACCAGGTAGAAGAATGTAAATACAAATACCCATACAAGATCTACAAAGTGCCAGTATAGTCCTACTTTCTCCACCATTTCATAGCTTCTGCGCTTTTCATAGGTACCGAGAATCACATTGAAGAAAATGATAATGTTGATGAGAACTCCCGTAAATACGTGAAAACCGTGAAAGCCAGTGATAAAGAAAAAGAAATCGGCAAAAAGCTTACTACCGTATTCATTTCGAATAAGATTTGCTCCTTCAACAACATACACTGCATTTCCAAGCATCGCTTCTGAAGCTTCTCTGGTCAGTACCGATTTATGTTTGTGTTTTGTAAGTGTCATATCCACGCCAGTGGCGGCGGAGGCCGGCGCAGCGCTGTTGTGAATTACTTCGGTACGGATGCGCAAATTCGGATTTGCTTTAAACCCGGCCTGAACCTGCTCTACCGTATAAGTAGGAAGCGTCGTCTCGTTCATAAACCAAGTACCTTTACTTCGCTCCAATTGCTCGCGGGCAACAGGCGCCGTGGAAGCAAAATCGGCAAGTTTGACCCGCTCTCCTTTATCGTTTACGAACTGCAGCAAACTGCCACCATGCGTTTCGACCGCACCATATTCACCTTTAATGAAATTTTTCCACTCCCAGGCTTGAGACCCTACGAATATCAAACCTCCGATAATAGTCAGGAACATGTAAAACGCGACCTTTTTCTGCTTCATCTGGTGTCCGGCATCCACAGCCAAAACCATGGTAACTGACGAAAAGATAAGAATAAAGGTCATCAATGCGACATAGTACATCGGCGCATGCACACCGTGTAAAAACGGAAAGTGAGTAAAAACCTCATCGGCAATAGGCCAGATTTCTATGAATTTAAATCGTGAAAATCCGTATGCCGCAAGGAAACCTGAAAAGGTCAGCGCATCCGATACGATAAAGAACCACATCATCAGCTTGCCGTAGCTCGCACCCATAGGTTCGTTGCCACCGCCCCATACTTTTTCTTCACTATTCGTTTTAGTAACTGTCGCTTCCATAAAAAGTTATTCGTTAAAAAGTCCCCAAATTTACGGTTTTTTATTATTTAAAGAAATATAAAAATAAAAACAAATATACCCATAAAAAATCGAGAAAGTGCCAGTACATCGCACCTAGCTCTATGCCAAGGGTTTGTCCTGAATGATATTTTTGTTTAAAATGATTATAAATTATAACCAAAAGCGAAATTAAACCTCCGGCGAGATGCGCCAAATGGACAATGGTTACAACGTATAAAAATGTAGTGGTAATGTTGCTGTGGCTGCCTGTAAAAAAATAACCGTTGCTTACGATTTCCTGAAAACCGGCAAACTGAAGAAAAACGAATCCAATTCCCAATGCCAAAGTTGCCCAAAGATAGGCTGTCACAGCTTTTCTGTTATTCTTAAAAATGGCCGTCTTTGCCAAATGAAAGGTGATGCTGCAGCCTATGATCGCCAGGGTGCTTATGAAAAAAGGCATCGGCATTTCGAAATCCTTAAGCCAGTCGCCCCGAGATTTACTTACCACGAAAGCCGACGTCAACCCGGCAAACATCATCGCCATGCTGATCATCGCAAACCACAACAAAAGTTTATAGGACCTTGCGGTGCGCGCCTTATGCTCTGCAGCCGACATTTTATCTTGAACCATTATCTTAAAAATTTATCAGTTATGTAAACTATCTGAAGCAATGTAATATACGATACGCTGGCAAGCATCAAAGCCTTTGCAGCCTTGGAAGTACGCAATTTATAAAGTTTGACGGCATAATAGAGCATCCATAAACCTAATATAAACACTATAGCCGCCGCAACAGGTGTTAAAAACAGTCGGCCGGTATATCCAAGTGCCGGCAATAACGAGGCGACAATCAGCCAAAGCGTATACAATATTGTCTGCAAGGCAGTAGAATTATCTTTTTTTCCCGTTGGAAGCATAAAGAATCCTGCCTTTTTATAATCGTCAAATAAAAACCAACCAATAGCCCAGAAATGAGGAAACTGCCAGAAAAACTGAATTAGAAACAAGGTGCCGGCTTCGATTCCGAAATCGTCTGTTGCAGCTACCCAACCAAGCATGAACGGAATCGCACCTGGAAATGCTCCCACGAAAACAGACAATGGCGTCAAAGTTTTTAATGGTGTATAAACGCTGGTGTATAAAAAAATCGAAACGGCTCCAAACATTGCTGTCTTGGGATTGATCAGGTACAATAGCACCAAACCGATAACTGTCAGTAAAATCGCAACTGCCATGGCTGTATTCACCGTCATCCTTCCCGATGGCACCGGCCGGTTCTTGGTGCGATCCATCAGCACATCAAGATCTCTTTCGATCACCTGATTGAAGGCATTGGACGCTCCCACCATGCAATATCCGCCCACCATTAACATCAGCAAAACCGACCATTGAAAGGGAAAGTCGGCACTAAAACCAAGCAGATAACCCGCAATCGACGAAAACAACACGCTGACGGCTAAACCGGCTTTGGTAATTTCCTTAAAATCGTTGAAAGAATTTCGGATCGAAAATGACTGTACTGCGCTCAATGAGTCTGCTTTTGATAAAGTGAAAGAGTGTTTTTTGAACGCCGCAAAGATAGCGATTACCTAGCAGATACGATTCGTTCAAACTGCGAAAAATTGCTCCTCAAGCGTTAAAATACACTGATAAAATGCAAAGCACTTCTAGTAGTCGAAATACCAATTAAAAATATCGCATCGCAATCCGACGGAAAACCATGTGGTATTTTCCTTTACCGATGCCGCAGTTTCCTGCATCGGATCGAACGTCCGGAAAATCAGACTGCCGAATACTTTCATATTAGTCGATGGGTTTACCAGATAACCCGCCTGCAAATCGGCGATAAAGATATTGGTGGTGTTTCCCTGACCTGCTGTTACTCCGGTATTCAATGGACGGTCAATGTCGTAATCTTTGTAAATATTTCCGCCATAGTTCGCTGAATTTTCTGCAGTCTCGAAATCAAAACCGCGTTTTCCGTATGTCAATTTCGCATCGGCAAAATAGCGGCCCTTATGATAACGTCCGATAGCGATCAATTCCTTGAAATTGGCACCCCACTGATGACCCAAACTCTGATTGTTATGGCCGTAATTCGTAATCGGTTCGCTATGCGCATACACATAAGGCCGTACGATATTGTATTCCAGCTGGAGCAACAGGTTTTCAATATTCAGAGCATTGAAGTATTTTACGCCAATCTGGTAACCGAATTTATTCTTCCAGCTTTTGTTAGCGGCCTTTACATCCGACAGTGAAAATTCATCCATAAGGAACTGACCGTAAACATTGAACTGATTGTTCACTTTATATTTAGATGTCAGACCCAGCACAGCATTTCCACTCCGCGACGACGATGAGAACTCCACCGCCCGATAAAAAATTATCGGATTGACAAAATTCATATCAAAGCCCCTGTTGTTATCATTTGACCACACAACCGATTCAAATAACCCGATGTTCCAGCGTTTTGTCAAATTCAAACTCAGATAATGGCTTGCGGCATATTTCGTGGCAAACGTTCGGTCTTCCAGTACTTCGCTTCTAACATCTTTCAGCCAGGTGTAGGTATTGGTATATTTGATTTTCCAAAATGTAGTATTGATCTTGACAAATGGATATGGGCTGGCACCATCGCCAAACAGAAGCGACCGGTATCCATCGCCGATAAAATTTCGGCCATAACCCAGATTGAGATTTAAAAACCGGCTGGGCGTATAAGCAATATTTGCTTCTGCCATCGGAAAATCATAGGAATCAGTCTTAAATCTTTTAGCGATGCCAATTCCCGGAATTATCGCCGGATTGCCGCCATCCGATTTAATTGATTCGGCATAACGGTTGTAGTAGTCGGCAAATCGACCCTGACTTTCAAAAATCGTGGCAGTGAAGTTCAGCTGTTCCCCCAAACCGCCTGTTACCTGAAGTCCGCGGGTATTCACAAATGTATAATCTACTACCGAGGGATCACTTTTGCCCAGTTGCA
>JADMKR010000100.1 GCA_015478765.1 Flavobacterium sp. | reverse complement strand
TGTGCGAAGTGGTGGTTTTTGTGATATAGTTGGCGAAGATTCCATTGATTGGCAAAATGGCGACTTGCCAGGTGGTAGTACTGCCCACGTCATTCCAGGAAACAGTTACTGAATTGTTGGTCACTTGAATCGGTTCGAAATTAGCAACAGTATTAATACACGCATTCACGCAATCGGAGCTCAGGCACGAGCCGTTATTTACCGTTGCAAGTATCACATTCTTTGGCTGTGTTCCGAAACCGTTGTTAAATGCAATGCCTACACCCGAGATCAGGTGGCAATAACTCATTATGGTACCTTTTATTCCAATAGACGGAATCGGACCCGTAGCACAGCCACCTTCAGTGTAACCCGCCTGTTGTCCGCAGCCGTCGATAGCGGTATTGTTTCCGTTCCAGGCGCATGCATGTGTATGGCGAGACCCCATTTGATGACCAAGTTCATGTGTAATCACCTGAATTGTCCATGAATAGGTAGGAACTGTGTTGAAACTCAGGTTCACATCCGAATAACTGTAATTATTTTGATTGCAAACACCGTTCAGGAAAGCAACTCCGCCAAGTCCGCCCGGATCGATGCTGACTAGCTGACCCATATCAGCATCAAAAACGGGCCTTAAATCCTTAAACTGATATAGGTAATCTGACGACGAATCGCCTGTATAGGGATCGTCTTCGGTCCAGATGTAAATCGAGCGCAGTGCGGTTGAAATTCCATCATTGGCAAATAGTGTCTGCACATTATTGAACACTGATGTCATCCAATTTGTTGTAGTAGTGACGTTACTATTATTGGCCAGGTAAAGGTCGTAGTCGATTTCAAAATACAAAGTGACACATTTGACGCTTGCCACCGACCGTGACGCATCGCGGTGATCATGACTATCTTCAATTGGTTGGTCATCTTCTTTTACATCACAGCGAAATCCGTTTGGAATCAGCATATTCTCATCAGAGTAAATTATATATTCCGATGTATTGAACGCTTTGTCAATTTTGCCTATCACCAAATTATTCAGGCTGTGGCTTGATACGATACCGCTCATCTCATTGTTGAAGAAATTCATCGCAACCAGTGAAGTTGCATCGCCTTGAATAATTCCGCGATAATGTGCGCCAAGTTGGTATGGCACATTCGAAGCCTTGTCAGTTGAAACTGTAAAAGCTTCGTTGGCAATCTCGGCTTTATACAATAGGACAGGAATCAGCGTTCCGTTGTATGGTATCTGAATTTTAATGGTTTGTGGACGCAAAGCGACAATCGAATTCACACCGCTATGATCGATCACTGCTATGGTAGCATTAGTGACAGTGGCGGATATTTCCTCATTGGGTTGCGTTGACGACGCGGTCAATACCGAGAAACTCTTGAACTCGGCCTTAGCTGATTGCAGTGCAGCAATATCGTCGGCAATTTGATTTTGGGCGCTTAACGACAGTAGGGAAAACAGCGCCAGCAATAGAGAGAAATTCTTCATTTAGAGTGGGTTAAAAAAATAGAATGCCAAATATAATCATTATTTATACTGAGAATACACAATTAGCAAGCGGTTCTGTTAAAAATCAAAAGTGATAGAACGCATCTTGCAGGTGCTCGATTGAGAGTTTCCCGCCTTCATTATGAACCGCGATGATGTCGAATCTCACCTGTACATCCAGATCGTTCTGCTGCACATATTGATCGACTGCTTTCAGTAGCAATTTGATTTTAGCCGATTTTACAAAATCCTGAGGCAGTCCGAAGTCAAGTGAGGAACGGGTTTTTACTTCCACAATCGCCAGGATGTCACCGAGCCGCGCAATGATATCGATTTCAGCTTTGTCGAAGATCCAGTTGGTTTCCAATATCTCATAGCCCTGTTGCTGCAGATATTCAACCGCGTGCTGTTCTCCGGCTTTTCCAAGGTCATTGTGGGTGGCCATGCTACGTTTTTTTTGCTTCGAATGAAATTTTGGCGCCGCTTTCACTCACCTCGACCGATACATTACGCCCAAATATGAGCGCGCGATTATCCTTTATATGGCCCGCCGGGAATTCGTAAATCACCGGAAATTTATAATCCTTGACAATATCCTGAATGATCTCCAATGCGTTTTTACCCCACGGAATATCGTTGTCGTTCATGCTCGTCATTCCGCCGACGATCAGCGCTTTAATTCCCGACAATTGCCCGCTGCGCTTCATGTTCATCAGCATGCGGTCGATGTGATACAGATATTCGTCAAGATCTTCGATGAACAGTATTTTTCCATCGAGGTCTATTTGCGATTCCGAACCGGAAATGCTATACAAAACAGATAGGTTTCCGCCCACTATTTCCGCCGATGCTTTTCCGGTGCGGTTGAAAGGATACGCAGCGACAGTATATGAAAGTGGTTCACCAAACAGTGCCTTTCGCATGGTTTCGATTGCTTCAGGCGTCGCCGTGCGTGCGCTTAAGGCCATAATCGAATGAAGCGTTTCGATATTCATATTGTTTATATGGCTGTGAAGCACGGTCACATCGCTGAAACCTACAATCCATTTTGGATTTTTCTTGAAGTTGGTAAAATCGATCCGGTCGATGATCCTGACCGTTCCGTAACCTCCTTTGGCCGCCCAGATCGCTTTGATTGACGGATCGTCGAGCATCTGCTGAAAATCGGTTGCGCGATACCAATCGGCGCCGGCAAGCTGGTTTTCTTCGCGACCGATGGTTTTCCCCAACACGACTTTCAATCCCCAGCTTTCCAGTAAACTGATTGCCGGTTGTAACGTGGCATGATCGATTTTTCTAGCGGTTGCCAAAATTCCGACGGTATCGCCTTTCTTTAAATATTGGGGTGTTATCATGTTTCGCTGCGCTTGGGTTTGAAAGGTTAAAAATAGGATTATGATCGGGAATAAATTACGGAATCTTCTCATTGGTCATTTCGGCTTTTCACAAATATAAAACTATAATGCCGAAAACATAACCGATGCCCTAGCCCTGATGGAAGCGGCATCCTTTTTCGCGCGTCTTTAGCGCGGAAAAGATTGCTTCGCCAGTTCGCTTCGCTCGTGTTAGCGGACAGCAGGAACAGCTCCCGATAAAAAATCTTAAAACTGCCTTCGATTGCTTATTTTTGCGCTAAATTTCTTTAAAATGCTACAAAATCCGAAAAGATATACAGTCACGGCGGCGCTTCCTTACACGAATGGTCCTATTCACATTGGCCACCTGGCGGGCGTTTACGTGCCATCCGACATTTATGCGCGCTACCTCCGACTTCAGGGAAAAGATGTCGCTTTTATTTGCGGAAGCGATGAACACGGTGTCGCGATCTCGATGAAAGCCAAAAAAGAAGGCATCACGCCAACAGAGCTTATCGACAAATATGACGCGATTATCCGCAAGTCGTTTCAGGATTTTGCGATTTCATTCGACAATTATTCGCGCACCTCATCGAAAATACATCACGAAACGGCATCGGGATTTTTCAGGACTTTATACGAAAACGGAAAATTCACTGAAGAAGTAACCGAGCAGTTATACGACGCAAAAGCGAATCAGTTTTTGGCCGACCGGTTTGTGACCGGTACTTGTCCGCGTTGCAATAATCCCGAAGCGTATGGCGACCAATGCGAAAAGTGCGGATCGACATTGAATGCAACCGATTTGATCAACCCAAAATCGGCAATAACAGGTGAAGTTCCGGTATTAAAATCGACAAAACACTGGTTTTTGCCATTGGATCAATATGATGCTTTTTTGCGCGAATGGATATTAGTTGGCCATAAAAACGACTGGAAACCCAATGTGTACGGCCAGGTAAAATCGTGGCTTGACGAAGGCGGCGGATTAAAACCGCGTGCCGTGACGCGCGATTTGGATTGGGGAATCGATGTTCCGGTTGAAGGTGCAGACGGTAAAAAATTATATGTGTGGTTTGACGCGCCAATAGGTTATATTTCATCGACCAAGGAATGGGCCGCTCGTGAAGGCAAGGAATGGGAACCGTACTGGAAAGATGCCGATACTAAGCTCGTTCACTTTATCGGAAAAGACAATATCGTGTTCCACTGTGTGATTTTCCCGGCGATTTTAAAGGCCGAAGGTTCCTATATTTTGCCGGATAATGTTCCCGCGAATGAATTTTTGAACCTGGAAGGGAATAAATTATCGACATCAAAAAACTGGGCGGTTTGGCTACATGAATATCTCGCAGATTTCCCGGGCCAGCAGGATGTTTTGCGCTATGCACTGACATCGAACGCTCCCGAGACAAAAGACAACGATTTTACGTGGAAGGATTTCCAGGCGCGAAATAACAATGAATTGGTCGCTGTTTTCGGGAATTTCATTAATCGGGTTGTGGTGCTGACGAACAAATATTACGACGGTGAAATTCCGCGGCCGAATGATTTTTCGGAAGTCGATTTGCAAACGCTGGCCGAATTGAAAGCGTATCCGGCGGTGATTTCGAGTTCGATTGAAAGATATCGTTTCCGCGAAGCGCTGGGCGAATTGATGAACGTAGCCCGTCTTGGCAATAAATACCTGGCCGATGAAGAACCGTGGAAAGTCATGAAGGACGATCCGGAACGGGTG
>JADMKR010000099.1 GCA_015478765.1 Flavobacterium sp. | reverse complement strand
CGGCGGAGTGTGGAACTCGCCGGTTTGTTTGAAATATCGGGGCATGAAATCATGTACCTCAAACGTGTTCGGGCCATCGCTGAAACGAGTAACGAGAATGCTGGTATTATATAGGTATTCTTGTGTGATAGCGTATGATTCGTCGGTCAGGATTTCAAAACTCCCACCGATATTTTGGTCCAAAAGCTTGGCGAATACTGATGAGGAATCAAATTCGGGCAAACAGCACCAGTCAATCGAACCGGTTTTTGATATAAGCGCAGCGCTTCTGCAATTGCCAATGATTCCGTAATCGAGGTTGTCCATAAATGAGAAATTTTAGTAGTAAAAGGCTTTTAATTTTATTAAATTTACGAAAAGCGCTTTACAAACCAAATCGCGATTCATGAATAAAACGATAATAGTTTCAAACCGGCTTCCGCTGGAAATCCAGCTATCAGAAAATGAGATTACTGTGGTTCCAAGTGTTGGCGGGCTGGCAACTGGATTAAAGTCGGTTCACGAGCAAGGCAACGGAATTTGGATAGGCTGGTCAGGTATAGCTGAAGAAAACCTAACTGCTGATCAAAAGAATATCGTATATCAGGAGACAGTTAAGCAACGGTGCGTAACAGTTCCGTTGACAGAGCAGGATGTTGAGGATTTTTACTTCGGATTCAGCAACAAGGCTCTTTGGCCGCTATTTCATTACTTTATGGAATACGCCGAATTTGAACTTGAGCAATGGAAAGCATATAAGGCCGTCAATCAGAAATTTGCCGATGTGATTCTGTCGGAAGCCGATGCCAACGACATTATTTGGGTTCATGACTACCAGCTCTTGTTGGTACCTGAGATGGTTAAAAAGGTGAACCCTAATCTTTCGATCGGTTTTTTTCTGCATATACCATTTCCGTCCTATGAAATTTTCAGGACATTCCCCTGGCGTGAGGAATTGCTTATGGGAATGCTGGGAGCAGATCTGATCGGTTTTCACATATACGATTATGTGCGCCATTTTTTGAGTTCGGTGAAGCGGATATTTGGATTGGAAGTAAGCTTTAACACCATAATTCGAAATGGCGATAAGATTAAGGTTGATTCGTTTCCAATGGGAATTGATTACAACAAATTTCATACTGCCGCCGTGGAGCATCAGAAACGCAGCCATGACGAAAAATCGGAAATCATGCGCAAACTCGATGAAAATATTCTTTCGGATGATGAGAATCGTTTAATCCTTTCCATTGACAGGATGGATTATACAAAAGGAATACCCAATCGGATCCGTGCCTTCGAGTACTTTCTTGATAAATATCCTGAATATCATGAAAAAGTGCGACTTGTGATGCTGGCCGTTCCGTCGCGGTCAAACGTGCCGCAATACCAAAAACTAAAGCGTGAGACCGACGAGCTGGTGGGGCGCATAAACGGTAAATTCGCCACCATTAGCTGGACGCCGATCTGGTATTTCTACCGCGCGATGCCATTTGATGACCTGATCGATCTCTATACCTCTTGCCATATCGCATTGATAACGCCGTTGCGCGACGGAATGAATCTTGTTGCCAAGGAATATATAGCGACGCGGGTTAATAATGATGGCGTTTTGATTTTAAGTGAAATGGCAGGTGCCGCAAAGGAAATGGATGAAGCTCTGCTAATTAACCCCAATAATTTTAATCAGATTGCTGACACATTACGCCAGGCGCTCTTAATGGAATCAATGGAGCAGGGTGAGAGGATGGCTGTGTTGCAGAAACGTCTTCGAAGGTATAGCGTCGACAAATGGGCGCAGGAATTTATGAAAGGACTTTCCGAAATAAAGAGCAGTGAGAGCATATTCCGTTCAAAAAAACTTTCTGAAAATATCATCAACACGATGATGACTGATTACAAAAGCGCCAAACACAAATTACTTCTACTTGATTATGACGGCACATTGACGGGCTTCCGTAACGATCCGAAAGATGCGTCGCCTGATGCCGGACTGTTCGCAAGGCTGGATGCCATCGCGGCAAACAAAAATGTTGAGATCGCAATTGTAAGTGGGAGAGACCGGGAAACACTGGAATCGTGGTTTGGTCATAAAAACTATTCACTTATTACCGATCACGGCGTTTGGCTGCGCCGAAAATCGAATGATTGGGAAATGCTTGAAAGGCTTAAAACCGACTGGAAAGATAATATCCGACCTATTCTTGAGTCGTTTGTAGACCGGACGCCGGGAACCTTCATCGAAGAAAAAAATTACTCGCTGGCATGGCATTTCAGAAAGGCCGATGCAGAACTGGCGCACATTCGCACGATGGAATTGAAATTGGTATTGACAAGTATGATTGCCAATAATGCGCTGTCAGTACTTGAGGGCAACAAAGTTCTCGAAATCAAGAGCAGCAGCGTCAACAAAGGGCGCGCTTGTTCGCGACTGGTTGCAGAGAGAGAGTTTGATTTTATTTTCGCTATCGGTGACGACTGGACCGATGAATATATGTTCGAGGAATTGCCGCCTGAGGCGTATACCGTAAAAGTAGGTTTTCAAAAAACCGTCGCAAAATACTACGTTAGTGAGACTGCCGATGTCAGGAATCTATTGGAGCTCTTTGCGAATTCTACATCGCTCAATGATAAAGTACTCGATTGAGCTGCCGGAATGATCACTTGCGGGAAGTGTAATGAATGAATGAATGAATGCTGATCCAAGGATTATAAAAGGCGCAGAAGCTGTTTCCTGTATTTTCTATTTTACATAATATAAATTATAGTTCAATTTATGTAGCATAAGATAAGCTGTTAGTACAGCGCTTCACGGACTTTGCGACCGATCAATAACAGCAATTTGTTTTTATAATCCTCTACAAGCCACTCACGATAATTTTTACTACAATGACTTAAGCATTTTGCGTATCGTTTCATGCGACATTCGATATCATCATGTAACAATTTGGATAATTGTTTGGCCTGTTGCAGATCGGCAGAATTATCAACGCACATCGCGGCGTGTTGTTCAAGCGACGTTTCAATTACCACTTTAGACCGTAAATTTTGCGCAATTGCTTTTTTATGTTCCTCTTCGATATCCATGGTGACAATTTCTGTTTTGGAAAATTGTTGTCGGATAGCTTCAGGCATTTTATATTTAAAGTGAAGTTCTATATCGGCATCCTCACGTAAATTATCGAGATAAAATTCAGGAGATTTAAAAATATGCTGCCAATCTACCGGTTCGCTCCATAATCCGAAACGTGCGGCATTATTGCCCAGATCGATTACCGTAAAAGAGCTTTTGTTCTGTAACTTTCGGGAACCCCGGCCAATCATTTGAAAATACAATGTCAGTGACTTGGTTGCACGGTTAAGTATAATCGATTCGACTGTGGGCTCATCAAATCCTGTGGTAAGAATTCCGACCGAGGTTAAAATCGCATCCGGTGTTTTTTTAAACCAGCTTAAAATCTCCTTACGTTCTTCAGTACTGCTTGTATTATCAAGGTGCCTGATGGGAAATCCGGCTTCGCGGAAAGTTTCGTAGACATACAATGAAGTGTTGATACCATTATTGAAAATCAATGTCTTCTTGCCTAACGATTTTTCGGTATAGGCATGCAACAATTTTTCCTGCATTACCATGTTGGAATAAAGATCATCCGAAGATTTTACGGTATAATCTCCGTTGATCCCGACTTTAAGCGACGAGAGCCCGACATCATAACTATACGTGGTGGCTTTTGCCAAAAAACCTTTGTCTATTAATGATTGAATGGTGTCGCCTACGATTAGTTCGTCGTAATTCTCATTCATCGGAAGTTTAATATTCGAACTCAGCGGCGTCGCGGTGACACCCAGAATGAACGCATTTGGAAATGAACTCAGCAGCTTACGAAAAGAATTGTAATGCGCTTCATCAATGATAACAAGACCTATATTGTCCAGATGCAGCTTCTCATCGTTGATGCGATTTTTGAGTGTTTCCACCATGGCTACAAAGCACGAGTAATCATTCTGATCTGGTAGTTCTTTTACTTTGCTGTTGATTATTTTATTTTTTACATCGAAGCCCTTCAGCATTTTGGAAGTTTGCTTGCATAATTCGATTCGATGCGTGAGTACCACAACTTTCTTATTGTGACGTGATAAATAACGCCGGACGATCTCCGAAAAAATTACGGTCTTCCCTCCTCCTGTCGGTAATTGATACAATAGGTGATAATTTGGGCGAGCGTTGTCCAGACGTTCAAATATCGCGTCGATGTCTCCCTTTTGGTAACCGTATAACTCTTTCTTTTCCTCTGTATCGTATTCTACGTCGCTGTTTATCATATAAATCTTGAGATTTGCAAAAATACACCTTAAAAGGACTATTTCGGTGATTATTAAGTTAAAGTTGAGCCGATAAAGAGAAACATGGAAGTGCAAGCAAACTTAAAGGCAAAAAAATAAGCTTCCCTTTCGGAAAGCTTATTTCATTATAATTCTGGTTATTAAGCCGCCTGCGAACTTGACATTTCTAATTTACGAAGAGCATGCATCCTGATGGTTATATTGATGCTAGTCACATTTTTTGCACTATCGACAACCTCGTTTTCAAACAGGAACCGATTTTTGCGATTGCATAACTCCTGAATAAATAGATTTTTTATCGTATGTGCCGAGCGATCCTGGAGATCCATATC
>JADMKR010000098.1 GCA_015478765.1 Flavobacterium sp. | reverse complement strand
AACGGAACATTCTTGCCGAATACAGCCTGAATGGCCGCCAACTCGGTGGAATCGCCTGCCATGGTTCCCGGAGCGTGCATTACAATGGCGTCTATCTCACCTACAGATGTGTTCTTTAACGCCATTCGCATTGATTTTTGCAAGCATTCTGCATTGGCCGAAATAGAAGTACCGTGTTTTAATAATTCAGTCGCATAGCCCATACCTTCAATCATGGCGATTGCGTTTTTCTTCCGTCCGATTTCCATGCAGCATACCGAAGCTCCTTCGCCTAATATCATCGAGTTTTTGGTTTTGGAAAAATCGGATGCGCGGGATGGAAATTCACCAGTTTCGTTCGAGTAAATTTTTAACGCCCGCATTTGGGCGACAGTAAAACTTGTCAGCGGGGCCTCGCTGCCACCTACCAGGAACTTATCGGCCATTCCGGCTCGCAGCCATGCTACCGCATTCAGCATTGCATGTAATGCTGTCGAACAGGTGATCGAGTGAGAAATTTCGGGGCCATTTTGCTGTAGATCGTGTGCCACCCAGGACGAAATATTGCCCAATGTAGTTGATGGCGATGCCAATGTATGTGCTTTTCCCGATTCAAGAAATTCCTTATGGTGTGTTTCAAACAATGCGGTCGCGCCGCGCGATGAACCCAGATTAATTCCGAATGCCGAATCCCAACCTGCGGCAGAAACTGCGTCACGCGAGGCGAGTATGGCAAACAGAACCGAGTTATCCAGGGATTTGTATTTAAGATCGGACTGGCGTAAGGCATCGACCCTTGCTTTCGATTCTGAGTTTAATTGCGCGGCATAGACCTCGCCCTTTACTGTATCAAAAAGTGAAAAACACGGCTTGCCTTTTAAATATGTTTGCCATGTCGAGGAAGAATCGTTCCCCAAAGGCGACAGTGAAGCAATGGCGGTAATGGATATTGGTTGCATTTATAAAACTTAGATGCAAAGATACAATCCTAAATTTTTGCAGTCGGACATTGTAATCAAACTATTTCGAGCACGTCGCGGATAACCTGATAAACAGCGTCAAGTTGCCGATCGGTCATGATATAGGGCGGCAAAATGTAAATAATATTTCCGACAGGTCGCATAATTACGCCGTTGGCAATAAAGTAATTATACATTTTAGTGCGCATATTGCCGTAATATGTCTCGTTTTCGGATGAGGCAACGTCTAAAGCGAAAATTACCCCGAGGGTACGGGTTGATGCTACTTTCGGATGCGCTTTCATCTCCGATTCGAATTGCTTGTGCCGACGGCTTATTCGCTCAATATTACGTTGCATTTCATCGGTAAGCAGCAACTCGATACTGGCAATTGCCGCGGCACATCCGGTAGGGTTTGCAGTGAATGTATGGCCGTGAAACAACGCTTTATTAATATCGTCGCTATAAAAACCATCGAATAACTCCTGGGTGAAGGTGGTGATTGCCATGGGTATGGTGCCGCCCGTGAGTGCTTTTGATAGGCACATCATATCCGGTTGCTCACCAAGGTAATCGCAGGCGAAATTACGGCCTGTTTTGCCAAATCCTGTCATCACTTCATCGGCAATAGTCAGAACCCGATTCTGTTTACATAAACGCATCAGTTGGTCCAAAGCGTCGGCTTCATACATAACCATTCCGGCGGCGCCCTGCACCAACGGCTCAAAAATAAAAGCGGCGACCTGCTGATTTTGCAAGACATTTTTCAGTGCGTCATAACTCACCTGCTCATATCCGGTTACTGGCACAGGAATCCGGACAACGTCTATAAACATTCCTTCGAATGCCTGGGTGTAGAATGAAATCCCGCTGGCTGCCATAGCCGCAAATGTATCGCCGTGAAAGGCATTCTCAAAGGCTACAATTGTTGGACGCTTCTCGCCTTTGTTATAAAATGACTGGAGTGCAACTTTTATTGCTACTTCGACTGCCGTTGAACCATTATCGGAAAAAAAGAATTTTTGCTGATTCGCCGGCAGGATTTTCTTTAGCGCCAATGCCACGTTGACTGCAGGTTCATGGGTAAATCCGCCAAAGAGGACGTGTTCAAGAGTAGTGAGTTGCTTATAAATCGCATCGGCAATGAATTTATTCGAATGACCGAATGGGTTTACCCACCACGAGGCAATCGCGTCGATATATTGATTTCCATCGGTATCCCATAACAAGGCACCTTCGCCCCTTGCAATTGCGATAGGTGGCGCCGCGGTTTTATGTTGGGTGTACGGATGCCATATATAGTGTTCGTCGGCCTCTAAAATAGTCATAAAGTGTCGGTTAGGTTAGATCGGAAATTGTCGGCATATTCTGCTATGACGCGCTTATCGAAAAATGGTTCCTCTTCGACCCGGCCAATCATCTTCAAGCCGGTACGTTCCAAGATGAGCTTTTCGGTAGCGACATTTTCATCTCCCGAGAAGACGATTCCCAAAATATTGATGTTCCGGCTCCACAAAGTTTCGATGGTCATCAGTGTGTGATTGATACTGCCAAGATAGTGGCGAGACACAATCACCACTTTATAATCGGGCTTAATCAGATCGATGACATTTTCCAGATCGTTAATCGGAACAAAAAGGCCGCCGGCGCCTTCGATGATCAGATGATTGTGGGTATGTGGTTCAATGATGTTGTCTTTTTCAATAGTAACACCGTCGATTTCTGCGGCTAAATGCGGACTCGCGGGCGTTGAAAGTCTGTATCTTTCAGGATGTATGACGGTTTTGGTGTTACTAAGTAAATTCCGCACTGTTTGGCTATCGGAATTGGCGAGATCACCAGCCTGAATAGGCTTCCAGTAATCGGCCTGTAGCGATTCTGCGAGCATGGCCGAAACAATCGTCTTGCCCACATTGGTCGATATGCCGGTCACAAAGATTTTCATAATGGAATTTATATCAAAGGTAACAACTATCCCAGAAAGAGCGCGCTCAACCTGACACTTTTAAGGTTTGCATCCAATCGGAACGATAAAATTGTTAAATTTGAGAGAAACACGCAATTTTTATGAGGCATACCACCAAATTCCCACCTTATGTCAAGGCAGTTTATATTTCGCTGCTGATCATCATTATTATTTTCGTCATGATCATGGCCAAACCCATACTCGTTCCACTGATGCTTGGCGGATACATTGCAATGCTGTTGACCTCGCTATGTAACCGACTTGAAAGTTATAAGATTCCAAGATCGCTGAGTTCTATGATTGCCACTCTGGTATTTGTATTATTAATTGCGGCGGTGATTTTCTTAATTTTTGCGCAGTTCAGTAATTTCGGGCAAGATCTGGAAGCGAACCTGTCTGATAACCTGAACCGGTTTGTCATAAGCATTAATACATCGGTTAAAAGTTTCATCGGACTTGATCTGGGGATGGGTTACGGACTCGAAGCAGAAAAAGTGGTGGCAATGGTTCAATCGGGAAATTCAAATGTTTCGGCATTGCTGTTCACTACAATTGGGACGTTATCCAATGCATTGCTCCTTCCGGTATTCGTATTCTTCATGCTACTTTACCGCGATCATTTGGCTGTGGTGGTAACTAAAATTTTTGAAAAGCAGCGAAATAAAATACTGATGGAACACGTCGTCGCAATACGACAAATTGTTCATGCCTACCTGATAGGCGCGGGAAAAGTCATGCTGATTTTGGGAATTATATGTTCGGCCATCCTATATTTACTTGGAATAAAGCACGCGCTGTTCTTCGGGATGATTGCCGGGCTATTGAATATTATTCCGTATTTGGGTCCGTTTTTAGGCGCTATAATGCCGTTTTTGTATGCATTGGTTACCAAAGACAGCTTGTTTTATCCGTTTGCAGTCATCATATCCTTCACATTGGTACAGCTAATAGAAGGAACCTGGCTGACGCCGAAGATCACCGGATCGAATGTCAGCTTAAATGCATTCATGACATTTTTGGGACTGTTGATTGGCGGTGCGATTTGGGGAATAGTAGGTATGATCTTAATAATTCCGACGATCGCCATCCTAAAGAAACTATTCGAACTGAATCCCGATACGAAGCCATACGCCTATTTATTTGGCGAGGAGGACACCCGCTGGTTCAAGCGGAAAAAACCTTTAGAAAAGTAATTTCGAAAGCGATGACAGGACAGCCGCAATTTGTTGTTCGGAATTGAAACTATGGATGCAAAATCGCAACCGTTCCTGCCCTTGGGGAACCGTAGGCGATAATATGGCGCGAACATCAAAGCCTTCCGATTGAAGTTGGCCGGCTATTTTTCGAACACGTTCATTTCCGGGGATTATAGCCGACTGAACAGCTGATTTACTTTTGACAAAAACCGGCTTTAGTCCCAATTGTGTTTTTTCACGTCCGAAAAAAGCAATGTTATCCTGTAATTTCTCCCTTCGATAATTATTCTCCGACAGATAATTATACGCTGCAATTATCGTTGCCACCGAATGTGGCGGAAGTGCCGTTGTATAAATCAGGCTGCGCGCAAAATTGATGAGATATTGTTTTAACTGTTCCGACCCGATAATGGCAGCGCCATGGCAGCCAATTCCTTTGCCGAAAGTGACGATACGCGCAAAAACCTTAGTCGATAATTGGTGATTTTCTACCAATCCGGCGCCAAAAACTCCCACAGCATGCGCTTCGTCAACCACGAGCAGGCAATGGTGTTTCTCGCAAATTGCCGCGATT
>JADMKR010000097.1 GCA_015478765.1 Flavobacterium sp. | reverse complement strand
GCTCATACTTCTATCAATAGTTGTTGCTGCGGGCCTGTCGTACTTTCAATATTATTACAAGACGGTCGCCGGCACGAAAGTTAATCTTTGGCTGGCAATTCTTCGTTTTGCCACTATTTTCGCGGTACTGCTTTTATTGATCAATCCGCTGATCACCGTAACACGTTACGAAGTGGAGAAAACACCCCTGCCGGTAGTAGTCGATAATTCGGCCTCGGTGGAGCATCTTGGTGTATCAAGCACTGCCACGGAAGTTTACAATGCGATCAGTCAGAATCCAGCATTGAAGTCGAAGTTCGATATACAGCCATACCGGTTTTCGGATAAGTTCGAGGCATCAGCCGAACACACATTTTTGGGAAATCAAAGTAATATCGAGCGCGTTGCAACCGATTTGCAGAGTATCAACAAAAGCCGAAAATATCCGACTATCCTTATTACCGATGGCAATCAGACACAGGGCAACGATTATCTATATTCATTTCGGGAGGACAACAGGGTCTATCCTGTTATTTTGGGCGACACCACCACCTTTACCGATATTCGTATATCGCGCGTCAATGTGAATAAGTACGCTTTTCATAAAAATCAGTTTCCCGTAGAAGTTTTTGTAAACTATTCAGGAAAAAAGCCTGTAGTGGCGACTCTCAGCATAAAGCAGAAAGGATCTGTCGTTCACCGACAGAATCTTGCGATGACGCCGGGCGGTTCGGTTACAGCTACTGTATTGCTTCCCGCAAACAGTACGGGATTGCAGGTCTACGAAGTATCGGTGACCTCGGCTGAAGTGGAGCGGAATATGGAAAATAACGTCAAGAAATTTGCGGTTGAAGTCATTGACCAAAGAACAGAAGTCGCATTGGTTTCTGATATCAACCATCCCGATTTAGGAGTTCTCAAACGTTCGATAGAAAGTAATCCGCAGCGGAAAGTGACTTTGGTCCGACCTGGCGCCGCTTTGGCAAAGGAGTTCAATGTCTATATTTTGTACCAGCCCACCAGTTCCTTTCGTAGCATTTACGACAAATTGCGCGCTTCGGGATCCAATGTATTCACGATTACCGGAACCATGACTGATTTCTCTTTTTTGAATCAGCAGCAGGACTTGATTGATTTTAAAATGAGTGGGCAGGCTGAGGATTACCTGGCCAGTTATGAATCGCAGTTTAATGTGTTTGCACTTGATGATATCGGTTTCGGCGCATTTCCGCCCTTGCGACATACCTTTGGTAATTTCACTATAAAAGGCAATGCTGCGTCGTTACTGACATCCAGAATCAGAAATATCGATACGGGCGCGCCATTATTATTGTTTTCTGAGGAGGGAAGCAGCCGCCAGGCACATTTGTTTGGAGAGAATATCTGGAAATGGCGCATGCATGATTATGTTGAGAACCGAAGTTTTGAAAAATTCGATTTGTTTATTGATAAAGTTGTTCAGTATTTGGCGACAAACAATACCCGAAAGTCATTGATCGTCAATCACGAGCGGTTTTATAATTCGGGCGATGCGATTCAAATCAGCGCTCAGTTTTTTAATAAGAATTACGAACTGGATAATAACGCCCGTCTTACATTCACCGCGACCAATCGGGTTACAAAGGAATCCAAACGCTATGATTTGCTTAAGGCCAATAATTCATTTAAGGTAAATCTTGACGGACTGAAAGCCGGTGAATACGATTTTACGGTCAGGGAACTAAATACAAATACGGTTTATTCAGCTTCCTTCGAAATTCTTGAATTTGATATCGAAAAGCAATTCGTTAATCCCGATGTGGCGAAATTGAATCAACTTGCGGCGCGAACCGGTGCGTTGGCTGTTTTGCCTGAAGATATAAACACGTTGATTAAGCAATTGGTCGACGATCCGGAGTATGTCGCCCTGCAACGCGCCGTAGTAAACAAGTCGCCGCTAATCGACAGTATTTACTTGCTGGTTCTTTTGGCGATATTACTCGCATCGGAATGGTTCATCCGGAAATTTAACGGATTAATGTAATTTCGCACAGTTACTTCAAGAGGCGTCAAAAAGTTGCGCCTGATTCTTCAGCCGTTCAATCACCATATTCATCATTCGCTTATTGATCATTGAGGAATCGGTTATGTAGACCCTGTATTCATCGATGGTAAACAGTCCGATTATAATACCTTTAAGTGAGTTCCGGAACTTGATGTCTTTCTGAATTGAGTTCTCTATGTACTGGAGCTTTTTCGGTATTTCATAGGTATCATAGTCACTTTTATATTTCGCAATATAGTTTCGGAAGACTTCTATTAAAAGGTCATTTTGCCGTTTTAAGATAGGTCGTAACACTTCGTTTTTGAAATGTTTCACCAATACTGGACTGGTAACTGATAGTGCCAATTGTCGCACCTCTGAACTCACTTAGAAAAGCATCTCTATCGTACATTGTTTTATTTTAAAGGTATAAAAAAACCGCTGTTCTCACAGCGGTTTCATTATCTAATAATATGATTTATTATTTAATCATGAAGATTACTTTTCTTACCAAGCGGCGTGCCTCTGGTGAGTTCTTATCGACCGAAGTATCTTCTCCTGCCGGTACAATGTTCAAGCGTGATTCACTGATTCCTGCTTTAACTAAAGTAGCCTTGATTGAATTTGCACGTTTAGCAGACAATTCCTGATTGAAAGCTGCACCGCCGATTTCGTCAGCATAACCTGTGATATCAGCTGATGCCGAAGGATTGTTTCGCAGGTAATTCAAGATGAAAGCAACGTTCTGAGTTGAAGACGCTGTTGGTTTGCTGCTTCCGAAATCAAAGAATACTGCGATGTAACCTTCATTGATAAGTTTCTTGATAACTTCTGAACTATCGCCAGCACTTTGCTTAACAGATTCGTTAACAGTTGAGTTTACGTACTTTTCAAGTTCGTCTGGTACACCATTTTTGTTCAAGTCAACCATACGTCCTTTCGTATCCACGGCAACACCGGCGATTGAATTGTTTTCAACATCAAGGTAATCAGGAACACCATCCTTATCGGAATCGTTCATCATGGTTTCCATTTCGCCTATTCTCTTGTCAAGTTCTTCAAGTTCTTCTAAGCGACTATCAGCTATAATAGCCCAGTCTCCGTGAATCTCCTGACGTCCGAACGAATAGTTAAGTCCCATTGATACGGTATACATACTTCCGGCAAGGTTGTTTTCGTCAGATGAATCGGAACCGTCCCAGTTTAAGTGCTGACGGACGTTGGAGTTCATTGATATATCTGCCTGAAGACCTAACTTCTTTGTTAATCTCAATTGCGGAGTGAAGCCGAAAATAAGACCACCATCATACTCAGTTACACCGTCATTCACTCCCATTTTTGGCGAACGTTGGGCAACCTGTATTCCTCCATGAAATAAAAGACCAAATCGTCCGGCGCGGTCCTCCATTGTAAATAAACGCACTGCGTTCACCACACCTTGGAAACCAACTCTGTATTGTTGAACATCAAAAGGCAAACTACCTGAATCATCGAGATTTTGAAAACGATCGTAAGCAAGATCTAACTTCACACCAAAACGAGGGCTTATCATATATCTGACACCTCCGCTAAAATGATTTATTGCAAATCCTCCAAACTGTACTTTTGGGTTGCTTCCGTAATATCCGTCAGCATAGGGTTTAATACCTTTGCTTTGTCCGGCATTAACATCAACTGACCAGCGATTGTACGAATTTTGGGGACTGTCTTTAACCTTCTCGTTCGGGTCTTCGGATTCATCCTGCGCGCCGGCGTTATACGTCAACGCTAACATGGATAGTAATAGTAAGCTTTTTTTCATATCGGTGTTTCTTTAAGGTGAGATGAGAAATTATCATCTGTAATTTAGTACAAATATAGGAGTTTAGTTTTAATTACTATATTTTTATATTATTATTAACGCCAAAAATTATCAAATTTTATGTTAAATTTTAACATTCAACTATGAGAACTTCAAATATATACGTTACCGTAGATGCCGTCATATTTCGTGAAAGCATCTCTGATATTGAGATTTTATTGATTCGAAGAAAGAACGCTCCGTTTCAGGGTGACTGGGCTTTACCGGGTGGATTCGTAAATCATCACGAGGATCTGGACAAAGCGGCGATGCGGGAACTCGAAGAAGAAACCGGCCTGTCAGGTATTGTCCTTTCACAATTTCATACCTTTGGAACTCCACATCGGGATCCGCGGGGACATACGGTTTCAGTAGCCTACATTGGATTGGCTGCACGCAATGCAAATGCGATTGCCGCCGACGATGCTTCGGAAGCGGTGTGGTTCTCAGTGAAAAAGTTGCCGGCCCTGGCTTTTGATCACAGTGATATTATATCGATAGCTTTAAAATTAAAATATGGTATTTCAAACACGAAAATGGGTTAAACCCGAAGATCTGAATCCTAATGGTACCTTGTTCGGCGGGAAGTTGCTCGCGTGGATAGACGAAGAAGTCGCGCTATTTGCCATAATAGAACTACATAATACACGGGTCGTCACTAAACATATGTCGGAAATAAACTTCAGCAGTTCCGCTCGTGAAGGTGACATTATCGAGATAGGAATGGCCGTAGTAAAATTTGGCAATACATCAGTTACAGTAACCTGCGAAGTGCGAAACATCATGACCAGAGCAACCATTATCACCATAGACAAAATTACCATGGTAAGCCTTGATGAAAATGGGCGGCCGAAGCGG
>JADMKR010000096.1 GCA_015478765.1 Flavobacterium sp. | reverse complement strand
CAGGTTGAGCTTGGAAACCCCGAACCATTTCATAATCTGCGGTGAATAACTTGCGGTGCTGCTTTTCAGATCGACAGTGAAAATCCCCAATTCGCCAATTTCAATTGCCAGTTGCAGGTTGCGTTCTTTTTCTGCCAGTTCTTTCTTGCTGTGATAATTTGCCGTCATATCATTGATCATGACCACAACAGCATCTCCGGCTTCATCCTCGTCGTCGTTGTACGGCTGAATGATATAATTTACATAGTACGTATCCAATTTCCCGCCCCGGTTAATGGTATACGGACTTTCAAATACCTTGACCGAGGTACGATCCCGCATGACTTGTTTTAAGTGGCTTCCGATATCTTGGGTTAAAAGTTCCGGCACCGCCTGAGCGAGCGGACGACCTACGACGCTTGTGTCACGACCCCACAGGCGCAGCGTGGGTTCATTGGCAAGTGCGATAACAAGATCGTTGCCTTTCAGTATATGGATTATCAGATTGGATTGCAGAAATAGATTATGGGCGGGCGCCAATGTTCGTATTTTTTCGTCTTTTAAACCTGCGTGCAATTGGTCGGTTACGTCGATAGCCGTATGTATGATATGGGAAACTTCGCCGTTAGCCGATAGAATTGGCGTATGTACGACAGTCCAATACATGGTTCTGAAAGTGCCGTCGGAATTGCCGATGTCGTATCGCTGAACCGCAAGTTCATTTTTCGCTTTGGTTTGCAGGCATTTTTCCAATGATGATCGTATATCGTTGGAAACATTGGGTGCAGCGGGATTGTCGGGAAAATGTTTGAAGAGGCTGCTGCCCATGACTTCGGACTGCGCGGCACCGGCAAAGTCGGCAAATTCTGCTGTAGCACCAACGACGGTATATATCGGAACATTGGCAAGTACGAGAGCATGGGCGCCCGGCATCGCATTAAAAATCGTGAAATTATCTGCAGAGAAAGTGTCCAAATATGTTCGGAAAATTTAAATTAAATATACATAAATGTGCAGTAGTCACTTGCGGAATTAATTTCAATTTAACAACTGGCCCATTATTCCGGAACAAAAATACTAAAGGTAGCGCCTACGCCGGGCTCGCCTGTTGCGGTAATCATGCCGTTGTGATTTTGCATAATCTTGGTGCAAATTGCCAAACCAACGCCGGTGCCGGCATATTCTTTTTTGCCGTGCAACCTCTGGAAAACCTCGAAAATTCGGTCTTTATATTGCGGATCGAAGCCAATACCATTGTCGGCTACGTCGAGACGCCAGTATTTTTGCCTTGATATGATTTCCTTTCGCGCGCTTATTGAAATCTTTGGCTGACCTTCCTGTTTGGCGTACTTGATGGCGTTGCTTAAAATATTGTAAAGTAACTGCTGGAATTGCATCGGGATAACATAAAGTTTAGGTAATGGATCCGATTCGATAATCACCTTTTTTTCATCAATCAAATCGTCCATCATAACCATTACATCGCGCAAAAGTGTGTTCAGGTTTGTCTTTTCCTTGCGCAAATCGTCAGAATCCATACTCGAATAACTCAGCAGCGCATTTATTAGATTTTGCATCCTGTCGGCCGTCGCATTGATACTGTTTAGGTATGAAATTGAATTGTCTGATAGATTCTGAATGTCTTTCTCGATAATCCGACTGTTGAACATCCTGATTTTTCGCAGCGGTTCCTGCAGATCATGGGACGCAATGTAAGTAAACGAAGCCAGGTCGCTGTTTTGACGCTGAAGCTCGGCATTTTTTTCTTCCAGTAGTTTTTCATGGCGCTGTCTTTCGAGCTCCATTTCACAACGCTTTGCTGCGATTTTCAGCAGAGATTCCACATATGCTACATCGGCAATTTCAGCGGTATGCATCATGGCAATCAGTCCAATGCACCGTCCTGCCGCATCCTGCAACGGATATCCAATATATCCCTGAACATTGTCAAATTTATAGGTTTCGCTTTCGGGAATTACAATCTGCTCGCCCATATCATAGACGAACTTACTGCCTTTTATTACTTTACCGCAGCCACCGTCTTTAAGCGGATAATTGAAATTCTCCACTATTTCGCCATTGGCACAAACCGAAAGGCAATAAAGCCATTCACCATTTTCCTCCGGCACCACCTCGCCGATCAGTGCGTGAGTGATCCCGGTTTTTTCCCATAATTCCTGCAAGAGAAAGTCAAAAAAACTCTTTCCGGTACGGTATGATGCAAATGACTCAGAAAATTCGTGAAGTATTAACCGTTCCAGTTTTTTATTGGAATCGGACAGCATTGTATTCATACGTGTCAGTCGTGACGACGCTTCTTTCTCAGCAGTACAGTTTTTTGAACTTACGGTGACGGTGTTATTTACGACCTCGATTGCCGCGCTTAACCATATCGTGCCATTTTCCTGTTCGACTTCAACCTCGTACGTTTCAGACTGACGTGTTGAATAACATTTTACCATTTTAGCGAATACGCCATTTTTGAAAATTCCAGGATAAACCTCACTACACCGTTTTCCAACGACGTCGCTGACCGCAAAACCAAAATTGGCCGGCACTTCTGCATTGGTAAAAAGCACTGTAAAATCGGTGATCTCACCCGAATCACCGAAAACCGGAGAATAAATTGCAATTCCGTAATAAGCCGATTCAACAATGGATTCCAGAAAATCACGGTCTCGGACACCAGTATAAGTTTTTTCAGATTCGGTGACATCCTCCAATACCAGGTAAATGAAGGTTTTCTTGTTTACATCATCGGAATAGTAGCGGGCATCGATGGAAACGGTTACATGTGAGTCATCGTTTTTGGGCAGTTTTACAGCATATTTGTCAACCGATTTTTCAGATGGTAATATGTTGACAAGGAGATGCTCCATCTCGGGCGTCTTCCATATCGATTTCGAAACATCGTACATCGACTGGCCTTCGCATTTTGGTTCCAGCAGACTAAAATTTTCATGAAGGTGCCGATTGGTTTTTGTGATTTTTAGATCTTCATCCAAAACGACAACCGGACTCCGGCTTGTGGACAGCAATAAATCAATAAATTCCTCAGTATACATAGTGTTTCTGAACGTTAGATTCGGTTTGCAAAGCTAGTGAAAAATTTATGGTTTCGACGTAATAGGCTGCGCTGGGCAAGCAAAACAACCCCGAATTTTAACGTTGAGGCTGAATAGTTTACAGGTTCTATTTCAGATATCAGTTGCAATAACTATTCTTCGGGACGGCCCCCCTCCCACTGTACGAAATATCTTCTTACGATACAAAGGAATATTCAAATTATATAATCAACTGAAGGCATATAAATCCAACATTTGCAATACAACAATTATAAAAATTGCAATGGAAAAGATCAAAACTACCCACCGACGTCCCACACAAGACCATTCGAATGCCACGTCAAAAAACCACTATGATATGGTGGTATTCTGTCACCTAAGATGGCAGTTTGTCTATCAGCGACCTCAGCATCTTATAAGCCGAATGTCGAAGAATATGAAAATATTATTGATTGAAGAGCCTATCGGCAAAGATCCTGAGCTTGGTTCGGCCAATCTGATAGAAGTCAGCGACACACTGCACGTACTTCAACCGCGAACTAACACTATAGAGGAAATTGCTGATATTTTGCCTGAATTCCTAACCGACAACAAAATCAAGTACGGCTGGTTTTATTCGCCTGCATTTGTAGCCCTGCTCCCTTCATTCGAGTTCGAGGCCGTGATTCACGACTGCATGGATGAGTTATCTTTATTTAAAGGCGCTCCGGTGCAATTGCTCGAACAGGAAAAATACTTATTGTCGAATTGCGACATTGTCTTTACAGGTGGCAAATCGTTGTATGAATCCAAGAGAAAACATCACAAAAATGTATTTTGTTTTCCAAGTTCGGTCGATCAGCAGCATTTTGCAAAAGCACAAAACGGCATCGCCATTCCGTCCGACATAGCATCGATCAAAGGTCCGATTGCAGGATATTTCGGCGTAATCGATGAGCGCATCGACTTGGATTTGATTGCAGAAACAGCCGATTCGAATCCGGATATTTCATTTGTGATGATCGGCCCGCTTGCTAAAATTCATCAGGACGATTTGCCACGCCGCACCAATATCCATTATCTCGGCATGAAGTCGTATGAAGTTTTACCTGCCTATTTAAAAGCCTTCTCGGTCGCCTTGATGCCATTTGCGCTGAACGATGCGACGAAGTTCATCAGTCCTACGAAAACCCTTGAATATATGGCTGCCGGCAAGCCGATCATTTCTACTGCCATCACCGACGTGGTTCGCGATTATAGCCACTGCGTGCATATTGTTGCTGATGAGAAGCAGTTTACCTCGGCCTTGAAATCAGCCATTTACAATACAGATGCAATTGCACTTAACTCTAATTACGAGCAAATTCTGCGGAAAACCTCCTGGGATGAAACTGTAGAAAAGATGGCATTCTTAATCACAAAAACAGTTTTGTCATGACAAATCCTCAGATAGTGATTATTGGCGCTGGTATTTCAGGGTCTGTGCTGGCACGGCAATATGCCGAAAAAGGTAAGTCGGTTGTAATTCTCGAAAAGCGGGACCATATAGCGGGAAATTGTTATGATTATATCGATGAGAACGGTATACTCGTATCCAAATACGGCGCGCACCTGTTTCACACCAATGAGGAAGATGTCTGGAAATATGTAAATCGCTTTTCAGATTGGTATCCGTGGGAACATAAGGTAGTCGCGCGCGTCGACGGCCAGCTTGTTCCGATACCGGTAAACATCACGACAGTAAAT